>CAZBLC010000030.1:0-1634 GCA_964492835.1 uncultured Candidatus Saccharibacteria bacterium | reverse complement strand
TATTTATCATGGGTGGATCTCAAGGATCACAGATAATTAACGATTGTGTAATAGATAGTATTGAGGAATTAGTGAAGAAGTATCAGATAATACACCAGACTGGTAGGAATAACTTTGAGAACGTAAAGCAGACTGCAGGTATCATACTTAAAGAGAATCCTATGTCATATAGATATCATCCTTTTGACTATTTAAATGATCTAGCAATGAGAATGTCTGCAGGTGCAGCTAATGTTGTAATATCACGAGCAGGGTCCACAATATTTGAAATTTCAGCTTGGGGAGTGCCTTCAATCATTGTACCAATATCTGAAAAGGTTAGTCATGATCAGACAAAGAATGCATTTGCATATGCAAGAAGTGGAGCTTGTACAGTTATTGAGGAACATAACTTGAGTTCTCATATTTTGGTCTCAGAGATTGACAGAATTGTAAATAATCAGGGTATTAAGGACCGTATGGTCCAAGGAGCCAAGGCTTTTAGCCATACTGACGCAGCTAACAAAATAGCGGAAGTTATACTTGAAACTTGCTTGAAGCACGAGTAGTTAGGTGGTATAATTGTCGAATCAGTAATTATCATTAATAAATAAAAAAATGCAACCAGAATCAAATGGAGTAAGAACATGGCAGTGGGTGGTAACAGTAATTGTTATCATAGTTTTAGTTTTACTTGGATACTACACATTCAAGGGAAGTAGTACACCATCAGTTGATGATTCAACAAATACAGATGATTCATCACTAGCAGCTTCAAAGGACACAAATCGTGTTACAGTTACAGATCAATTTCCAGGAAACATTGTTTACCTTTCATCAGTACAACTTACAAATCCAGGATTCGTAGTTGTTAAGAATGACAAGGCTGGAACACCAGGAGACATTCTAGGATCACAGTATTTTGACAAGGGTATCAACCCAGGAAAGGTTACTCTAAAGTCTTCTACAGTAGAAGGTGGAGTATACTATGCTGTTATCTACTCAGATACAGACGGAAACAAAGTATTTGATGCAGCAAAGGATATGCCTCTAAAGGATGCAGCTGGAAATGTTATCATGAAGCTTTTCAGAGTTAGTTCAACAGTAACAGAGATCAAGGGATAATACTCTAGATTGAAGTATCGAAAAAGCACCTTAACTGGTGCTTTTTTGTATATAGTAATATACCACCGTCGAGTAGTGTGGCATTCTAGTGAAGACAACAAAAAAACACGCATCGCGTGTCTATGCCCTATACAGCAAAAGCTATAGGGAGGTCATCGATTTCCTTGCGGAATTCGACTCTGAAATTGGCGAGAAGGATATCGAAAAAGTCTAACTTGAGCTTTTTATCGAATTTTTTACCCTCTACCAATTCGTAGTGTCTGACGACAATAAAAAAGCAATTGATTATCTCCGTCTTACCAGACTGGTCAGATTGAGAGATTGATGTCAGGAAGTCCTCTCTGTCTTGTGGACTCATCGACCTCCTGACATAAGAAACAATAGCTTCCTCTATTTGCTTCGCATTCATAACAGAACTATATTCACAATTTTATATCACTTAATTATACCAGAGTCAAGAGTAGGGAAGGGGGAAATTCTGATATTATTATCCCAATGACTACAAACATAATTACTCGGTTTCCACCAAG
>CAZBLC010000029.1:0-1656 GCA_964492835.1 uncultured Candidatus Saccharibacteria bacterium | reverse complement strand
TACAGAGGGAACAGAATAGTTAACTGGGATCCAAAAGGACAGACAACAATATCAGATGATGAGATTGTGTATGAAGAGAGAAAAGGAAAAATATATACCTTTAAGTATTCAAAAGATTTCCCAATATCAATTGCTACAACAAGACCAGAGACAAAGGTAGGAGATGTTGCCGTAGCAGTACATCCAGATGATGTAAGATACAAACAATACATTGGTAAAAAGTATGATATAGATTTTGCTGGAACAAAGATTAATATAGAAATTGTTGGAGACAATGCTGTAGATCCAGAATTTGGAACTGGAGCTGTTGGAGTAACTCCAGCACATAGTTCAGTTGATGCAGAGATTGCTACCAGACATAACCTAAAGACAATTCAGGTAATAAATGAATATGCAAAGATGATGCCTGGTACAGGTATTGTTGAAGGACTAAAAGTATCTGAAGCAAGAGAGAAGATAGTTAGTTGGTTAAAGGAAAACAATATACTTGAGAAAGAAGAAGAGGTTGTACAGAATATCTCAACAGCAGAAAGAACTGGTGCCGTTATAGAGCCAATGCCTAAATTGCAATGGTTCATTGCCGTAAACAAAAAGTTTACAAAGAACGGTAAAGAAAGAACTCTAAAGGAATTAATGATAGATGCTGTAGAGAGTAAAAAGATATCTATCGTTCCAGACAGATTCGAGAAAACATATTTCAATTGGATTAATAACCTGAGAGATTGGTGTATATCAAGACAAATTTGGTATGGACATAGAATACCAGTTTGGTACAAGGGAGATGAACTGTATGTAGGAGTTAGTGAGCCTACAGGAGAAGAATGGAAGCAGGATGAGGATACACTAGATACTTGGTTTTCATCAGGTATATGGACTTTCTCTACTTTGGGTTGGCCAGAGGAGACTAATGACTTAAAGATGTATCACCCAACAACAGTTCTAGAGACTGGATATGACATTATCTTTTTCTGGGTAGCACGTATGATACTTATGACCGGATGTCTACTCGATACAATACCATTTAAGACTGTGTATCTACACGGACTAGTACGAGATGGTAAGGGAAGAAAGATGTCTAAGTCTCTTGATAACATTATCGATCCACTAGATATGATTGCTAAGTATGGTGCCGATGCTACAAGACTCTCACTAATAGTTGGTAATGGACCAGGAAATGATCTTAAGCTATCAGAGGACAAGATAAAGGGATACAAACACTTTAGTAACAAGCTATGGAACATAACAAGATTTGTACTAACTTCAGTAGAAGGAGAGAGATATGATTCTACCTTTACAAAGTGGAGTGATACTGATGCAAAACTAATAAAAGAAATATCAGATGTACTAACAGATGTTACAGCAGATATTGAAAACTTCAGACTATATCTAGCTGGAGAAAAGCTATATCACTATGCATGGCACAGATTTGCTGATGAGATACTTGAGGAAAGTAAAAAGGTATTAAAAGAGGGAGCCGAAGAAGAAAAGAAATCTAGAAAGCAGCTATTACTAAATATACTAGTTAATATATTGAAAGCATTACATCCATTCATCCCATACGTTACTGAAGAAATTTGGAAAGATATGCCAGTTGATAACAAAAAGATGTTGATGATTGAGGAATGGGTGAGATAGAAAAAAGCGGTCGCTTGGGGA
>CAZBLC010000028.1:0-1802 GCA_964492835.1 uncultured Candidatus Saccharibacteria bacterium | reverse complement strand
AGAAAGAGTACAGAACAAGACTTACAGTTTTTCAGCTATTCTTCATGTCCTGCGCAGTTCTCATTGGTACCGGATCGCTACTACCGGCATATATCTTTTCTTTTAATCAAGAAAAGACAGCAATAGAGCATCTGCAAGGTTTTCAGAAGAGCAGACAGGAGAGAGGGGCGGATAACGTAGTTTCAGATTTTGATAAGGTTGATAATGCAATAGAGTTAATCAATGGAACAAGATCATCAGTAAAATATTTCGATATAATATCAGATATAGTTAATGTAAAGCCTTATGGACTTAGTATAAGGTCATTTAATATAGGGGAGACTAATAACACAGCAACGTCTACAATTACTGCTGTAATACAAGGTAAATCCGATTCTAGAGAGGCTTTAATCAAGTTTAGGGATAGTCTAAGTTTGGATCCAAATGTTCTAAAGGTTGAACTGCCAGTATCTGATCTAGCTAAGAACAAGAATATATCATATTCAATTAAGATAATATTAAGTAGAACTATATGAAAATAAATTCTAAACATTACACACTCTTAATGTTCTCAATAGCTAGTATTGTCATTACGATATTTGCCTATGTCTACATATATAACAAAACTATTACTCAAGCTAATAACTATGTAGAAGCAAATAGCGAAGTAATGAAAGAAGATGGTAGAAGAAATAGCGAGAAGGAATTACTCAAGACTCATGAGGATACTAAACTATCAAGAGGTAAAGTATTAAATTTTCTAGTACCAGAAGATAAAATTGTGAGCTTCATAGAAACAGTAGAGAAGGTCGGTACTGATTCAAATACAGATCTAGAACTCTCTTCAATAACTAATGACGAAAAGGAGATAAAGGCTAGAGTAAGTGTAAAAGGGAATTGGAGTGCAATAATGACATCATTGGTTCTGTTAGAAAACCTACCTTACAGTAGCTATATATCTAATATAAAATTAGATATCTCGTCTGATAGTAAGACACAATGGATAATGACACTTGATCTACGCGCAAGTCTAATTAAAAACAAATGACAAATATCTTCAAAAAGAACTTTATGAAAGTTCCAAATATACCAGTTAAGAAACTTTTCCAAGAAGTTGGAAGAAATGCTTTTGTTGATTGGATACTAATCCTGTTAGTAAACGTATCTACTGCAATCGTACTTGTGTTAGGAGGAGTATATCTATACTGGCTGATATCGTCAGGTAATTTTAGAGTAAATACCACAACCGAGACAAAAGAAGAGGGTATTTTTGATATGAAATCATTCAATACTGTACTCAAAGAGATTGAAAACAGGGAGGATAACAGTGGGAGGATAAAGATGGGATATAGAGGTCCAAGTGATCCATCTTTATAAAGACCTTTATATTTTAAGACTTTTCTGGTATATTCTTAATTACCGCCCTTGTAGTTCAATGGATAGAACTGCGGACTTCTAAGCCGTCGATGTTGGTTCGATTCCAACCAAGGGCACAATATCCTTGTTGATAACCTTTACATATATTACCTATAACTAAGGTATAATTAATACAGAAATTATTAATTTAACATAAATATAATATATGAAAGCTTTACATACAGTCGCATTTATCTTGGTTGTTGTAGGTTCACTAAACTGGTTACTAGTAGGACTATTTGATCTAAACGTAGTTACATACGTAGGGGCAACACTAGAGAAGGTTGTATATGTTCTAGTGGGACTATCAGCAGTATATCTTGTTGCTACACACAAGAAGTCATGTGCAGATTGCAAGGCACCAGCTAACCCAGCAATGTAATATTGAGGGGATAAACAAAAAACAC
>CAZBLC010000027.1:0-1885 GCA_964492835.1 uncultured Candidatus Saccharibacteria bacterium | reverse complement strand
TTGTTGCTAATCTAGAAACAGGGGAAAGATATATAGATTTTAATTCTGATAAGGTGTTTCCGATTGCATCAGTTAGTAAGCTATACACTGCTCTGGTAGTACATCACCTGTTTGATCTAGAAGAACCAATAACAATCAATCAAAAGATGCTAGATGCATACGGTAATGCAGGTAATCTTAAAATTGATGAAAAGCTATTACCTAACGAACTTCTCTATGCTTTGTTACTCGAATCAAGTAATGATGCAGCTGTAGCCTTTTCAGAGACATTCGGAATGGAGAAGTTTATGGAACAAATGAATGCATTTGCAAAAGAGATTGGAATGCACAGTACACATTTCAAGGATTCATCAGGATTAAGTGCACAGAATGTGTCTTCGGTCTCAGACTTGTTAGCGCTATCAAAATATCTTTACCTTTCAGAAAAAGATATTCTAGAGATATCTAAAACTAAAGTATATGATCTAGCAACTACCACAGACCATGGACTACATCATTTCGTAAACATTAATCCATATGTTAATTCCGAAGATTTCATAGGAGGAAAGACAGGTAGAACAAATGAAGCTAAAGAAGCTATGGTATCTATGTTTAATAGAGTTGTGGATGGTGTAGAGTATCCAATTGTAGTTATAGTGCTACGTTCAGAGCTAGGAGAAAGAGAAGTAAATACAGGTAAACTACTCGACCTATTCGTCAAAAAGGTTTCTTCCAAATAGTGTATAATGGGTGAATGACATACAATTTACACCCAATATTTGTACACTTCCCAATAGCGCTATTACTAATATACTCGATAATCAGAATCCTTCCATTACAGAAGTGGTTTTCAGGTACTTCGTGGAAGCATATAGAAAGAGTATTGTTACTTCTTGGTACACTAGGAGCATTTGCTTCAAGTGCAACGGGAGAGATTGCAGAAGAATTAGTTAGACCAAATCATGCATTGGTAGAAATGCACTCTTTGTTTGCAGGGATATCAACATGGGTATATGCAATATTGTTACTAGGGGAGATATTAGTAATACTTAGACCATACATTAGTACAAAAATTAGTTCAGATAGACTTAAAAACTTTGTATCAAAATTAACTACTATATTAACTAATAACATACTAGGTATAGTATTGGCACTAGTTGGACTTGTAGCTATAACCCTAACAGGACTACTTGGTGGAGTGATGGTATATGGAACATCCGCAGATCCATTTGCTGCTATCGTACTTAAAATATTAGGAATCAATCTATAAATGACTCAGAAGCAGGCTCTAGAGCTATTAAAAACTGGAAGAAATGTCTTTGTAACTGGCCCTGCTGGTAGTGGTAAAACGTATTTAATTAATTCATATATTAAATATTTAAAAGAGAATGATGTAGAAGTTGGTATAACAGCATCTACAGGTATTGCTGCAACACATATGGGTGGAGTAACTATACACTCTTGGGCAGGGATTGGGATAAGTACATATCTAGATGAATCTGATATCGAAGGTATGATGGAGAAATCATATCTTGCTAAACGTTTTGAGAAAGTTAAAGTACTAATTATCGACGAGGTATCAATGCTACACCATTTCAGACTAGATCTTGTAGATCAGGTATTGAGATCTGCAAAGGGTAATAGCGATGCATTCGGAGGAGTTCAAGTGATACTCTGTGGAGATTTCTTCCAATTACCACCAGTAAGTAGATTCGGAGAACCGGAGTCTCACTTCATATACCACTCAGAATCATGGAGATCTGCAGGTTTTACAATCTGCTATCTAGAAGAACAATTCAGACAAAGTGACGATATTGTAATATCAATACTAAATGAAATACGTTCAGGTAATGTATCAGAGAAATCTAAGAAGCTTTTACATAAGAGAATTAATGCAGAGATAGAT
>CAZBLC010000026.1:0-1902 GCA_964492835.1 uncultured Candidatus Saccharibacteria bacterium | reverse complement strand
TAATATATATGATCAATGAAGTGTTTAACCTCTTCCTCTCTGTATGTACCTGGCTTAACATTAATATGCTCTCTTACGAATGTGCGAAATTCTTCTCTGGTAAAAGGTCGTCTTGAAAAACCTACAATTGAGAACTTTTGTGGTAATTCTTTCTTTACGTATAGGCTAAGTAGGGCTGGTAGTAGTTTACGACCAGCTAGATCTCCTGTTATTCCAAGTATTATAAATATTGTTGGTGTCATGTTTTAGAACCCCTCACCCCACTTCTCCCATTTAGGGAAATACACTGTAGAGATAAATACACAAGGGAGTATAAATACTCCTGATATTATCCAAAGTGAAAAACTAATTATTTTAGTTATTGCTTCCATTAAATTTCTTTGCGTAGGCTAGTTGTGCCTTCTTAATCAACTCGTGTGCTTCCTTAGGTCCTAGGAACTTACCAATCTTAACTGTGCCTGGTCCTGTCTGAGGAATCTTGTAAGTCTCAAAGAATGTCTGTAGATCCTTTCTCTCGTATGGAGCTAGTTCTTCAACATGTGTGATGTGTGCGTATCTAGGATCCTTGTTATTAACTGTAATGATCTTGTAATCCTCTTCATTGTTATCAATCATCTCAAGAGCACCGATAACTCTACCCTTTACTAGAGCTCCAGGAACGATAGGGTGAGTACTGAATACAACTGCATCCAATGGATCGTTATCTCCCTCATTCCATGTTGAAGGAACATCACAGTAGTTTACTGGGTAGTAGAAAGGACCAAAAAGAACACGATCAAGTTCGATGATACCGTAGTCTTTATTGTACTCATACTTATTCGATTCTCCCTGACGTATTTCTACTATTAGGTTTAATATTTCAGGAGCTTTGTCCTGAGGAATTGAGTGAAAATGTGTATTATTCATATGGCAAGATTGTAGCCTCTTTTTGCGTATTTTACAAGTTTAGTACTTGCGGATTACACCCTTAACAATAGCTCTCACTTGCATATCATTTTCAGGATATATAGGTGCATAATTCTTGTTTGCAGGCTCCAAATATACTGCATTACCCTTCTTTCTGAAGTACTTCATTGTCCATCCACCATCAACTTCAGCAATTACTATATCTCCATCCTTCGGATCATCCCTCCTCTCAACTATTACAAGATCACCTTCCATTATTCCTTCCTCAATCATGGAGTCACCTTTAACCTCAAGTAGGTATGATGACATCCTGTTCTTTATCAGATAGCTATCTAGGTTAAGTTTATCTAGTTCGGTCTCTTCGGCAACAGTTGGTATACCAGCTTCGACTAGACCTAGAAGGTTAACATCTTGGGATAGGTTATTGGGTACAATTTTGCCAGTACCATCCTTACTTATGATTCCGGCATCAATTAGCTTATTAATTAATTTATATACAGAGTTCTTAGATTTAAAACCTAAAAGAGACATAACCTCAGCATAGCTGGGCATTCTCTTGTTTCTCTCATAGAAAGAAAATATTTTGTTTTTATATTCCTCTATCATTATTATGATTATAGAACAAAACTAGCGAAAACGTTAAATGTCTTTCTAAACCAACTAGATCTAGGAGTCTCATAGAATCCATAGAACTGTGATACTAGAAACTTATGTCTTCTTGCTTCCGCTTTGTATGGAAGCCCCTTTATTATTTTCAAATCAATATCTTTGTTTAACTTCTTAATCTCCTTTCTCAAATTGTGAACTAATTGTATTTTACTCATATGTTTTTAATTAATTTCTCTTATGAATATATTATAGGTGAACAATCGTTCACCTGCAAGAGATGAGGTGTGGATAAACAAAGCCGCATGTTTCCATGCGGCTTAGAACTCCGACTTAACCAGTAAATGCACGAGCCATTTCTGCTACAAAGCGCTTCTGATCTGGGTCTTG
>CAZBLC010000025.1:0-2338 GCA_964492835.1 uncultured Candidatus Saccharibacteria bacterium | reverse complement strand
ACCTTATCAGAATTAAAATCTATATATCTTTCCCCTGTTTCTAGATTAGCAACAAGATATGCTTCTGCAGATATCTCAGATTTTGGTGTAGGTTGTTTGGTCTTTATAGCAATCGGCTTCTCATGATCATCAATTAGTATATTTTCATCGATATATACTTCATCACTATGTCCACCAGGCAAAACAGACTCAATGACTTGAGCCTGTTGTCCATTGGTAGAATAGTTAATTACAAAATACTTACCAGTACTAGCTATTACTATCACTACCATACAAAATGCAATTAGATGTTTAATACGATTCATTCACTATATTATACCCTATATTATCTAGATATAGTTATAGCTCCTTGTATCTCTCCTGCAGCTGATACAGTTACTCTTCCGTCTACATCTTGTTTGATCAGATACTGTGTATCATAGTCAGTAAAGTTAACAAATTTTGCCCCTGGTAGAGATGGATCGTAAGGTAAGGTAGAAATGTATAGTGGTGAGATACATGCGGCTATGTCTACACCTCCGCCTGCGGTATCACTTGATATAACTTCACTTACATTTGGAAGTGATACACTACAAGTAAAGACGCCTTTGTTCTCTGCCATATTCTGTCCCACTGCATTTAGTATTGCTGTGACATTAGCCACTCTCTGAGAGTCTCTAGCAAGCTTAAATTGTCTTGCTGGATTGATTGCAACTAGGACGATAGTTGATAGCACAGCGATTATTCCTATAACTACAAGTATTTCTATTAGTGTAAACCCTTTATTTTTGTTCTTTATATTCATATTGTTTTAATTAAATCCTATTTTATTAATCTTCTCTTCTGGTATATTTATTAAACTTCGTATTATCCTACATAGATCAAGAATCACGCTCTCATGTTCATTTTGTCTGTGCTCTATATTCTTTATCCTTTCTGAATCACTTGTAACAACCTTCCTCATTGCAACAAACATACGAATTATCTGTATGCTAGTCATTATCGCCCTATCGCTATTTAGCACTGATGAAAGCATAGAAACTCCATGTTCAGTGAACGCAATTGGTAAACTACGTTGATTTCTATACCTTCCAGAGGCGGTCACAATTTGTGACCGCCTAATATCATCATATTCCTCTACACTTAGACGGAACATGAAGTCATTTGGAAACCTATTGATATTTCTCTTAATTGCTTGATTGAATGACTTTGTACTTACTCCATACAATTGAGCCAAATCAGAATCAATCATTACCCTATTACCACGTATTACATATATCTTGTCTTTTATATCTATTTCATCTTGCATTTATTTTTTATTAATTAATAATGTTCTGATTATACAAAGTGTCGATAAAATCCGTATAAAATTTTGATAAAATCTAAATGAAATTTTTATTTAGATTTTATCTGTATACTTAAATTGAGATATTTTGGTTTACTAATTCAATCATGCCACTATATTGTTTTACTTTTGTCTCTATTTTTACACCTACACTATTTACTTCTCCTCGCGTATGTATTTCAATGTAACCATTACTTTCTAATACACTATCGATATAGCAGTTGAAATTCTCCATTTTAATTAGAGTATTAAGTCTGAAGAAATAGTCCTTGGTTAACATTAATATTGCCTGATCAGCACAGCTTAATGCGCCATAATAGCTATTTAATCTATATTCCTTACGAAGTACAGAATCATAGTAGTGCCCTATAGATAGATATTTGTATGACAAAAATACTAATGTTATAGTACTTACCATCAATACCAGTGTTAATGCAATAAATCCTCTATTCATAAAAATTTTGAATTAATATGCTGTAATTAGCTTCAGTAAAATCTGTATTTTGACTCATGCTATCAACTGCAAACATAATTGAAGAAAATACTCCAAGTATTAGAATGGAGAGTAGACTTATATACATAATTGTCTCAATCAATGTAAATCCTCTATTCATAGTTCTAATATTGATATACCTCTGCTGTCTCCCGTAGCAAAGAATATGTTATTTCGATCACATGACATTCTAGGTGCTTGTATTGATAGTGATATATCAGTCTTTTTACTCAGGTCTCCCCTATCATATACTTGAAATTCTTTCTCGGATGAGTGTGTCAGTACAAATATATCTTTTAGACCAAACAATATTCCATATACTCCACCAGGTATATCTAATGACGTATCAGGATTGAAAGTGAATAGCTCGTGATTAGTCGGTACATTAAATCCTCCTGTAGTTCTTCCTAGAGATGTCATTCCCTCAAAATATGATACTGTCTTTCCTGCTTGTGTCTGCCAGCCAGAGGAACTGAATGAGTCTATAAGTACTGGGTTTGACTTATCACTAACATCAATCA
>CAZBLC010000024.1:0-2717 GCA_964492835.1 uncultured Candidatus Saccharibacteria bacterium | reverse complement strand
TGCAAGGCACCAGCTAACCCAGCAATGTAATATTGAGGGGATAAACAAAAAACACCGATAAGGTGTTTTTTGTTTTACTTAAGTAATAACTCCTTAATTTTTTCTATCCATCCGAGTATTTTAAGTAGGGTAGTGGTGTCATTTATTGATAGATCCACAGTACCAAATTTAAGAGTATGTCTCTTGTTTAGACTAGCAGAACTTGCTTTAACATATGTTTTGTAAAATTGGCTAGTTGGTATTTTTGTTATCCTAGACCAGTATCTTTCAACTTCCTTTATATCTGAATGTTCATGGGTATGGATTTGTAATCTAAATTTTTTCTCCAGAGTGCCACAAATTTCTCTAAAAAATCTAAGCATAATTAATATTACTGCAGGGTCACTGTTGGCCACACTAACAACATTCTTCTTTGTTTTTGCGCCTTCACCTAGGTAAAGTATCGTACCTATAATCTTAAGTTCCTCTTTAGAAATACTTGAATAGTCACTTTTTGCTAGATCAATAACCAGTCTTCTCTTAGTATTTTCATTTTTAAGTCTACTCATTCTTCTTCTTTCTATAGATTCAACACTCCTACCTTTTTCAGAGAGTCTAGATCTTTGCTCGCTAGTTAACACAATATCCCTCGTCCATAAACTTACACTAGATTTAGAATATCCAGTGTCTCTGGATATCTGATTAATAGAATATCCCTTCATACGTAATTTCCTAGATATGTTTCTACCTTCAATTTTCATTAGTAGAGTATACCATACATAATATAGATATTATAGGTACATAAAATACATATCTTGAATTTAGACAATTAATAGTGTATAAATAACGTAACGCGCGATTAGCTCAGTTGGTAGAGCAATTCTTTTACACAGAAAAGGTCGCAGGTTCGACTCCTGCATCGCGCACAGATGAAGATCTCAATACTATACGAAGACAAGGATATTGTCGCTATAAACAAGCCGGCAGGTGCAGTTGTGCATCCAGACGGTAAATCAAAAGGTCCATTCATAACAGACTGGGTTCTAGAAAACTATCCAAAAACAAAGAATGTAGGGGAGCCTGTTGAAACAAAAGACTATGGAGTTATAGAACGACCGGGAATAGTGCACAGACTAGATCGTGATACTACAGGAGTGTTATTAATTGCAAAGACTAAAGCAGGGCATGAATGTTTGAAGCAACAGTTCCAGGACAGAACACTTACAAAGAAATATGTAACTTTTGTGTATGGAGAGATAAAGGATCAGTTTGGAATAATAAACAGACCTATAGGTAGAAGTCCAAATGATTTCAGAAGATGGTCCGCAACAAGAGGGGCTAGAGGAGAACTTCGTGATGCTGAGACTTGGTTTACACTACTCTCATACCGCACAGGATACTCTCTGCTTGAGGTAGAACCTAAAACAGGTCGTACACACCAGATACGTGTGCATTTTAAGGCCCTAAACCATCCTGTGGTCTGTGACGGGCTATATGCACCAGAAAAGATACTAGAAAAGCCAAATGCACTAGGATTTGAGAGAAATGCACTGCATGCTTTTAGTATAGATTTTGCTAATTGTTTGGGTAAAAAGATTAAGGTTGTAGCCCCAGTTCCAGCTGACTTTTTGAACGCTTTTGAGGAGTTGGGTATTACAGAGGTTGCTAAAAGTAAGGGTATATGTTAGATTTGTTCTACTTAAATAGCATATATGGCAACAAATACTAATATCATTTCATCAGTAAAGATCGAGGAGAGAAAGAACCTTGATATTCGTCCTGGTGACACAGTAAAGGTTTGGCAGAAAATACAAGAAAAAGGGAAGATCCGTCTTCAGGCTTTCGAGGGTCTAGTACTTGCTCGTAAGCATGGAACAGAGGCCGGAGCTACATTTACAGTTAGAAAGGTTATAGACTCTGTAGGAGTAGAGAAGATATTTCCACTATACACTCCAATGATCGACAAAATTGAGCTACTAAGACGCTCAAAGGTACGTAGAGCAAAGCTATACTTCGTAAGAGAGAAAGCTGCAAAGGAGATAAGACGTCAGATGAGAAGAATGCTTGCTATCGACAGAACAGAGAATACAGATACAAAGGAAGCAAAGAAAGAGGAGGTTACAGCATAAATACAAAGAACTCGAGAAATCGAGTTTTTTTGTGCTATTTAAATAATTCAGGATGACTTCCAATAGCTACAAGTGTAATTAGACTTTCACTCTCATCTTTTTCATAAATAAGTAAAACATCTGGACGTATGTGGCATTCATGCATTCCCAAGTATTCGCCATTAAGTTTGTGGTTTCTAAGCGAAGGGTTAAGTAGAGATCCAGATACAAGAGCATCAATTACTTTAATAATCTTTGCATGCGGGCACCGTCCAGATTTGATAATCTTACGTACTTGCTTCTTAAAATTTCTTGTATAGTCAATCTCATACATCCTAGTTGTATATTATATCTACCAATTAGTCTCTCAGTATATCCTCCAAAAGGTCCTTTCCAGAAGTATACTTCTTACCATTTTTCTTAGCGTTTCCAATTTCGTTTCTTAGTAATTCATAGTTTCTAAGTTCTTTACCTCTTCTTGTAGATGGAGTAAACGGTATGCTTTCACTAGTTATTACTTCATTCAGAAATAGCTTTATCCCAGAAGAAAGATCAAGACCAATATTATTCAATATATCCGATGCTTTGGACTTCATATTTTCCTCTATTCTAATTTGTATTGTTGATCGT
>CAZBLC010000023.1:0-3036 GCA_964492835.1 uncultured Candidatus Saccharibacteria bacterium | reverse complement strand
GGAGGAATAGAGGGAGATGAGAGTGTAGAAGTTGCTGCAAGAAGAGAGATATTAGAAGAGACAGGATACAAGAATCTAAAATACATTAAGACACTAGGAAGCACCGTAAAGAGTGAGTTCTTTGCTGCACATAAGGACGAAAACAGGGTTGCATATTTTCAGGTAGCATATTTTGAATTAGAGAATGAAGAGAAGGACAATGTAACAGTAGAAGAGAATGACAAGCATGAACCAATATGGCTTCCACTTAAGGATATACGCAAGGACACAATGCAATGTGGCGAATTAGATATATGGCTACATAGACTACAGAACGATAACTATGCAGTAACAGAATCTGGACTACTAATTAACTCTGATAAGTACAATGGAAGAAAGTCAGAAGAAGTAAAGAAAGAAATTACAGAGTTTGTAGGCGGTAAATGGGTAGTTAAATTTAAATTAAGAGATTGGATATTCTCAAGACAGAGATATTGGGGAGAACCAATACCAGTTGTACACTGTGAGAAGTGTGGAGTAGTTCCATTACCTGAAAAAGAATTACCACTTGAATTACCTAAGATAGATAACTATAAACCAAGTCAAAATGGAGAGAGTCCACTAGCATCAATTGAGAAGTGGGTTAATACTAAGTGTCCGAATTGTAAAGGAAAGGCTAAGAGAGAAACAGACACAATGCCAAACTGGGCAGGATCTAGTTGGTATTACCTAAGATATACAGATCCAGATAACAAGAAGGCATTTGCATCAAAAGAGAATCTAGAATATTGGACTCCTGTAGATTGGTATAACGGTGGTATGGAGCATACTACACTCCATTTGCTATATTCTCGCTTCTGGCACAAGTTTCTATTCGATCTAGGCCTAGTACCAACTACCGAGCCATACAAGAAGAGAACTGCTCATGGACTAATATTAGCTGAAGGAGGAGAGAAGATGTCGAAATCAAAAGGAAACGTAATCAATCCAGATAGCATAGTAAGTACAGTTGGAGCAGATACCTTGAGAATACACGAAATGTTTATGGGTCCATTTGATCAAGCGATAGCATGGGATACAAATACAATTGCAGGTTCAAGAAGATTTATAGAAAGAATTTGGAAATTAAAAGAGAGAGTAAAGATAGATGCAAAGATTAATGAAGAGTCTAAAGTATTGATACATAAGACGATAAAGAAAGTAGGTGAGGATATCGAGGAGATGAGATTCAATACTGCGATAAGTTCAATAATGATACTTTTGAATCAGTTGGAGAAAGAGAGTTCAATAACAAAAAGTGATTATGAGGTAGTTATAGGTCTGCTCGCTCCATTTGCTCCACACGTAACAGAAGAGCTATGGGAAGGACTTAAGAACAAAGGATCGATACATGCCACTGAATGGCCTAAATATGATCCAAATATGCTAATTGCGAGCTCAGTGACCATATCAGTACAGATTAATGGAAAGACCAGAGGAACTCTAAAAACAGTAGTGGATGACAGCGATGAGAATGTTAGAAATACAGCCATGAGTATGGATGAAGTGAAGAAATGGACAGAGGGAAAGGAGATTAAAAAGGTAATTATTATTAAGAACAAAATCATCAATATTGTAGTCTAATTGACACTAATTTGACAGAATATCAATGATAATGTAGTATCAATTATATATTAAACATAAATTGCATGGCAAACATCCAATTCAAACCAAAACAAACATCAAAAAAGCTGCTATCAGTGCTTCCTGATCGTGCTCGTGAAGTCCTTATCAAAAGATACGGTCTTGGAAAGAGTACAGAGAAAATGACACTAGATGCTATAGGTAAACTATATGGTATTACTCGTGAAAGAGTACGTCAGATAGAGAACTATGCTCTAGCTAATATTCGTAAGTCAGATGCATATAAGGGGGAGAAAGCTGTGTTTGCCGAGCTTGAGAACCTTATACACTCTCTTGGTGGAATTGTTGTTGAAGAGGATTTCCTAGGTCATGCTGCAAAGGATGTTGAACTACAGAATCATATACACTTCATTCTAGTTATCGGAGATGTATTCAAGAAGAGAAAGGAGGATGATGAATTCAAGCATAGATGGCATGTTAATGAAGAGCTATCAAAGCAAGTAGAGGATTCTCTAAAGAAGCTATATTCTGAACTATCAGATGATGATTTGCTAGTTGAATCAGAGATTGTTAACAAGTTCCTATCACATCTAGAATCTGTTTCTGAAAAGTACAAGAATCAAGAAATAGTTAAGCGTTGGCTATCTATATCAAAGATGATTGGTAAGAATGCTATGGGTGAATGGGGAGTATCACATTCTTCAAACATTAAGACAAAGGGTATGAGAGACTATGCATTCCTAGTTATCCGTAAGCATGGTTCACCTATACACTTCAAGGAAGTAGCTAAGCAGATAACTACAATCTTTAAGAAGAAGGCTCATATTGCTACAACTCATAACGAACTAATTAAGGACAAGAGATTTGTACTAGTTGGACGTGGTCTATACGCTCTACGTGAATGGGGATATATGTCAGGAGTAGTTAAGGATGTTATAAAGAGCATACTAGAGAAGCATGGTCCTCTATCTAAAGAAGAAATTATCGACAAGGTAATGAAGGAGAGATATGTGAAGGAGAATACTATCATGGTTAATATCCAGAACCAGAAGCATTTCAAGAAGAACAAGGATGGTAAGTATACTCATGTAGATTCTAAGGTGGTAGCGTAGATATTCGCTTAGAATAATTTATGTTCAAGAAAGGGTCTCGGGGATTTGTCCGAGACTTTTTCTCTTGTCATGACAGCATTCTTGAACTTGACAAAAACTATAGCACCTGCTATATTAATTTTAGATAAGTTAGTGCGAGCGGTGGAACCAAAATTTTGGACCGACCCCGTAAGATTGCCATCTAAACGCACTTTCCCCGAACGAGGAATATTTCCCTTAAGGGACTTATCTGATAGCCACCTAGAGAGCGGGTCTCTGGGTGGTTTTTATTTTGTTTAAACCATATTCTCTGTGGTATAATATTTGGGTATGATTCCTGTAG
>CAZBLC010000022.1:0-3103 GCA_964492835.1 uncultured Candidatus Saccharibacteria bacterium | reverse complement strand
TTAAAGCTACAGGGCTCGATGTTGTATCATTTGAAATACAAGCAAAAGCAATTGCAAGATCAATCATTCCTACTAATTCAAATGATATACAACTAATCGTTAACGTAATGGACAAGAAAACAGGTTTGTATATCGTATCTGGTAATGTTGTTTGCTTCACTTCCACCATTAACTGGGGAGGGGAGTCGGTGCGTAATGCAGACAGTATGGATATTAGTCAGTTAAAGCATGAAATTGCACGTGTATATGCATATTGGATGCAGTATGGAGAGGGAGAGAAGATAAAATCAATTATTGTATCCGGACGTGATGCAGTTTCTATAAGTAAAATATCAGACCTATCACCAGATAAAGAAATACATTTAAGTTCAGCTAATGTATGGCAAAATGCATTTTCAATTGACTATCATGTTCCTAAAATATCTTTTGATGAGTCTCTAGAATACGCTACTGCTGCTGGGCTAGCTCTACCATAAATATATGATTCACTACACACTATTACCAGAAAAAGAAATAAAGGCACTTAAGAAAGAGTACAGAACAAGACTTACAGTTTTTCAGCTATTCTTCATGTCCTGCGCTGTCCTTATCGGTACCGGATCCCTACTACCAGCATATATCTTTTCTTTTAATCAAGAAAAGACAGCAATAGAGCATCTACAAGGTTTTCAGAAGAGTAGACAGGAGAGAGGGGCAGACAATGTAGTTTCAGATTTTGATAAGGTTGATAATGCAATAGAGTTAATTAATGGAACAAGATCATCTGTAAAATATTTCGATATAATTTCAGATATAGTTAATGTTAAACCATCCGGACTCAGTATAAGGTCATTTAATATAGGGGAAACTAATAACACAGCAACATCTACAATTACAGCTGTAATACAGGGTAAATCAAATTCAAGAGAGGCTCTAATTAAGTTTAGAGATAGTCTGAGTCTAGATCCGAATGTTCTAAAGGTTGAACTGCCAGTATCTGATTTAGCTAAAAATAAGAATATTTCATACTCAATTAAGATAATATTAAGTAGAACTATATGAAAATAAATTCTAAACATTACACACTCTTAATGTTCTCAATAGCTAGTATTGTCATTACGATATTTGCCTATGTCTACATATATAACAAAACTATTACTCAAGCTAATAACTATGTAGAAGCAAATAGCGAAGTAATGAAAGAAGATGGTAGAAGAAATAGCGAGAAAGAACTATTAAAGACTCATGAGGATACTAAACTATCAAGAAGTAAAGTATTAAATTTTCTAGTACCAGAAGATAAAATTGTAAGCTTCATAGAAACAGTAGAAAAGGTTGGTGCTGATTCAAATACAGACTTAGAACTCTCTTCAATTACTAATGATGAAAAGGAGATAAAGGCCAGAGTAAGTGTAAAGGGGAATTGGAGTTCTATAATGACGTCATTGGTTCTTTTAGAAAACCTACCTTACAGTAGCTATATATCTAATATAAAATTAGATATCTCGTCTGATAGTAAGACACAATGGATAATGACACTTGATCTACGCGCAAGTCTAATTAAAAACAAATGACAAATATCTTCAAAAAGAACTTTATGAAAGTTCCAAATATACCAGTTAAGAAGCTTTTCCAAGAAGTTGGAAGAAATGCTTTTGTTGATTGGATACTAATCCTATTAGTTAACGTATCTACTGCAATCCTACTTGTATTAGGAGGCGTATATCTATACTGGTTAATATCGTCAGGGAATTTTAGAGTAAATACTGCAACCGAGACAAAAGAAGAGGGTATTTTTGATATGAAATCATTCAATACCGTACTCAAAGAGATTGAAAACAGAGAGGATAACAGTGGGAGGATAAAGACGGGATATAGAGGCCCAAGTGATCCATCTTTATAAAGACCTTTATATTTTAAGACTTTTCTGGTATATTCTTAATTACCGCCCTTGTAGTTAAATGGATATAACTGCGGACTTCTAAGCCGTAATTCGTGGTTCGATTCCACGCGAGGGCACAATCTACTTCCAAATAGCTTTTTTCTAAGTTAATATTGTATTTATAATCAAATTCAACGAAGTAACATGGTATTCTAAGTTGTCAGCAGCAATATTTTTTATCATTATCCTCCCAATTTTAACTTTCTATATCGGTACCCGATACCAGCAAGTTAAAGATTTAGACACTGTGGTTATAAATAGCAATACAGCTACCACAGAGGCGAATCTAAATAATGAAAAATCTATCGTGAATGCTAGTAAGTTAGTTTTAAACTCACTTAAAAACAAAGATTACAAAACTCTGGCAAATATGACCAGTTCACAAGGGTTAACTGTCTCACTATCACCATACAAGATTTTTGACCAAGAGGTTGCATGGATTAATGGGAACGAAGATTCATTCAATGCAACTTCTACAGCAAAGAAAAACTTTTCTAGAGAAGAAGTTTCAAGAATCGGTATAGATAATAAAGAGTACATATTCGGTAACACTGACGGTAAAGGGGATCCAATAAAAGGTAACACCCAATACTACTTTGATAGATGGGTATATAACTATGATTATATAAACGCTCCTGAAGTATACTTGAATAAGGTTCAAGATACTGGAAACACGATAAATACAATTAATGAAGATGTTGGTTCCAGAGACTTCATCCTCTACCATTTTCCCGGCTTTAGAGAGGAAGTCAAAGGGTTCGATTGGACATCCATGTATCTTATCTTCGAAAAAGAGAACGGAGAGTACAAGCTAAGAGCCATAGCAAAGGATAATTGGACCATTTAATACAGCAATATCCTTGTTGATAACCTTTACATATACTACCCATAACTAAGGTATAATTAATACAGTAATTATTAATTTAACATAAATATAATATATGAAAGCTTTACATACAGTTGCATTTATCTTGGTTGTTGTAGGTTCACTAAACTGGCTACTAGTAGGACTGTTTGATCTAAACGTAGTTACATTCCTAGGAGCAGTTGTTGCTAAGGTTGTATATGTTCTAGTAGGACTATCAGCAGTATATCTTGTTGCTACACACAAGAAGACATGTGCAGACTGCAAGGCACCAGCTAACCCAGCAATGTAATATTGAGGGGATAAACAAAAAACAC
>CAZBLC010000021.1:0-3209 GCA_964492835.1 uncultured Candidatus Saccharibacteria bacterium | reverse complement strand
GGGTTGAGCATCTAGAAGTTATGGACTATACACGTTCAAGTGTAAATCTAAGAGCTTATGGTCAGAGAGATCCTCTGGTTGAGTACAAGAAAGAAGGACTACGACTATTTAAAGAGATGCAGGGTGCTATTAATGGTCAGATATTAAATCTTCTTCCTCATGTAGGTGGAGGTGTTGTAACTCAGGAAGCGGTGCAACTAAAGGAGGTGCATGAACAAGCTCAAGTTATTGGAGATGGTGATGGTAGTAACAAGCAAGTGGAAGCGCCTAAAAAGGCAGAGGTAGGTAGAAATGATGCTTGTCCTTGTGGGTCTGGGAAAAAGTACAAGAAGTGTCATGGACAATAAGCCTATAAAATCTAGAAGTGCTGGCGGGGTTGTGCTGAATACAAAGGGTGAGGTTTTGGTTGTTAACCAAAAAGGTACTTCTTGGTCTCTACCTAAGGGACATATTGAGAATGGAGAGAGTGAACTTCAAGCGGCTATTAGAGAAATATATGAGGAGTCTGGAGTTAAGCACCTAGAACTAGTTCGTACACTTGGTAGCTATACAAGATACAGAATTGGCATTGATGGAAAGGACAACTTAAATGAGTTGAAGGAAATTCATCTTTTCTTGTTCAGAACTAATGAAATGGAACTTAAACCAATTGATCCAGAGAATCCTGTAGCTGTATGGGTTTCAAAAGAAAAGGTTGTCGATCTGCTGACACACCCAAGGGATATAGAGTTTTACACTACCTTACTAGATATTATTTAATAAATTTAGATATAAAAATCCACCCGTTGCAAAACTTCGCAACGGGTGTGTGACTATCGCTCCAGAAACTTGGAACCGTATGGTTTGAGCACGAGTGATCTGAGCTGTCTCTTATCGAATCTGCTCCAAAAAAGCATTTCACATTCTTCGAAGTAGTATGTGGGTGGGAACGACCAAACCCATAACTTTTCAAAAGACAGCTTTTTAAGGAATCTTTTCGTTACACCCACGATATCATAACATCCCGTGGATAGCTCACTCATAGATCCATCGAAGCTAAATCTCGCGGAAACCTGCTTATCTGACCCTGAATAACTATGTCCGTTAATACTGAATCCTTCTGGCCCATACCTATCAGAGTTCGCGCCACTAATGTTTGGAATTTCATCAACAGTCTTGTTCTCCGTTAATGAAATAAGATGATCAAGTGACTCATGGAATCCCATGAAAACTTCTACCGACCAATACATTCTCAGGTCGTTATCCCCTCTTTTTTCCTCAAGACAACAGACCATGAATATAATCTGCGTCTGAGGATACCAAAAGAAAAGACTGGAGTGACGCGCGTATTCGATATCAGATCGATATTTCAATTCAGTCGTGTCGATTGAAACATACGAGAATAGATATAATCCCTTGGAAGCCATCTGTTCGACTAACTCCTGATGGTCTATGCTGACGAACTTAATACTCATTTTAATGAACTCTTTGATATAACTTAACCTGTTATATAAGGTGAGGCCTGAATGTAGGCAACATATATATAATATCATGTTTATCAAATTTGTCAAATAGACTAATTTATTAGCCTTTTCATAGCCATTTACAACAACACCCCATCCGTACCCTAGATGGAGTGTATTACCACATGCAATGTTATATATCGACCGTATAACGATATAAGCGTATCAAATTGAGATGAAATCCGTATAAAATTTTAATAAAATCTAAATGAAATTTTTATTTAGATTTTATCGCCTTAATAAACTCAGTAAATAGTGGGTGTGGTGCCAGTGGACGAGCTAAGAATTCAGGATGGAACTGTGTTCCCAAGAAGAATGGATGTACTGATCTAGGTAATTCAGCTATTTCCATAAGAGTTCCATCTGGTGACGTACCGGAGAATACTAATCCTGCATTTATTAGTCTCTCTACATACTCCGGATTAACCTCATATCTATGTCTATGTCTCTCTTCGATTGTATTTGATTTATATGCATCAAATGCAATGGTATTCTTTGAAATCTTTGCGGTATATGTACCTAGTCTCATGCTTCCTCCATAGTTCTTTTGTAATAGCTTTGCTTTTTGATCTGGCATTATATCAATTATCAAATGTGGAGCTTTTGGATTAATCTCTGCCGTCTGAGCACCTTCTAGGTTAAGTACATTTCTTGCATACTCTATTGTCATCAATTGCATACCGTAACACAATCCGAAATATGGTATTTTATTCTCTCTTGCATATCTAATTACATTTAGCTTCCCTTCTATACCCTTCTCTCCGAATCCTCCTGGAACAATGATTCCATCAAATTTCTTTAAACTCTCATAATCTGGATTATTAACTTCAAAATCATTAGCGTTTACTGTATGTATCTTAGCTTTAACTTTTTGTGAGTATGCTGAATATTTAATTGCCTCTAGTACCGATACATATGCATCTGTTAGCACAAAGTCTCCAGTACTGAAATACTTTCCTACAATAGCGATATTAACTTCCTTTTCAGTATTCTTAACTGAATTAGTGAATTTCTTCCACTGTGTTAATCCTGGACCTTTTCTCTTCTCAAGCTTAAGTAGCTTCATTACAATACCTCCAATGTTGTCTCTTTCAAAGTTTAGAGGTACATCATATACACTATCTATATCTGGTGCTGAGATAACATTTTCTTCGGGAATGTTGCATGCAATACCAATCTTTTCCTTTCTCTTCTTATCAACTAATTTCTCAGAACGAGCAATTATTATATCTGTATGCACTCCGTATCCAGCTAGCTGATTTACGGCATTCTGTGTTGGTCTAGTCTTCATCTCACCAATTTTTGATGGTATTGGTAGATAACTTACCATTACAAAGATCACATCATCTGGGTGCTTAATTTTAAGCACCCGGGCAGCTTCGATAAACATAATGTTTTGATAGTCACCTACTGTTCCTCCAATTTCAATTATTGATATTTCAGAGTTATTAAGTTTAGCTGCATTCTCATATCTAGATACGATCTCATCACGTATATGTGGCACCGCCTCTACACACTTACCTCCAAATCCTAGATTGCGCTCCTTATCAATTACATGCTTGTATACCATACCTGAAGTCATATAGTCGGTATGCATAAGGTCTCTATTAAGAAATCTCTCATAGTTACCCATATCCTGATCAGTCTCAAGACCAGAGTTTAAAACAAAAACCTCACCGTGTTCAGTGGGGTTCATTGTTCCTGCAT
>CAZBLC010000020.1:0-4851 GCA_964492835.1 uncultured Candidatus Saccharibacteria bacterium | reverse complement strand
AGTTGTCCACATAATTGTGGGCATTTTTGTTTGCAAAGATACATATAGTGGGATAAAATGGTATACAAGTGGGATGAAGTAGGAAATTTCATTTCACAAACATTATGCTGATTGGAGAACACCTGCACACGATAGATGATAAGAGCAGAGTTTCTCTTCCTTCTAAGTTTAGAAAGGAGATGGGAAACAATGTTGTTATCGCTCCCGGGATAGATAACTGTCTTTTCGTTTTTACACTGAAAGGATGGAAGGAATTCGCGGAGAGACTATCACGTCCAGATTCATCATCAGTATTACAGTCTGATAACAGAAACTTCAACCGTATAATTTTCGGTCGAGCGACCGAGGTAGAAGTAGACTCAATCGGACGTATTTTGATCCCAGTTCATCTTTGTGAACATGCAGGTATTGCTGATAAGGTTGCAATAATTGGTGTTCTAAACAGAGTTGAAATATGGGATGAGAAAGTATGGTCTTCATATCGTACAACAGTTGAGAAGAAGACTGATGCATTGGCTGAGAAGCTAGGGTCAGTAGGAATTCTTTAAAACAATATGGTAAACGGACTAATACATAAGACTGTTCTTTTAAAAGAATCAATACAAGGTTTAGATATCCATAAAGGTGATATATACCTCGATGGAACACTAGGTAGTGCTGGACATGCAGAATATGCATTAGAGCTTACCTCAGGAGATCTAAAAGTTATTGGTCTCGATCGTGATACAGAAGCACTAGAGAGATCAAAGAAGAGACTTTCAAATTACAAAGATGTAATTCTAAAGGAATCAAGTTATAGAGATTTGGATTTAGTTCTAGATGAACTAAATATACCAAAAGTAAATCGAATAATGCTTGATATAGGGTTATCATCTGATCAGTTTGAAACGTCTGGTAGAGGATTCACATTTAAGAATGATGAACCACTACTAATGACTTTTAAGAAGGATCCTAAACCTGATGACATTACAGCTCATCTAATTGTAAATACTTGGGCAGAGGAGAATATAGCTGATGTAATATACGGCTATGGTGAAGAGAAATACTCAAGAAGAATAGCAAGAGCAATAGTTAACTACAGAAAAAAGAAGACTATTGAAACAACATTCGAACTTGTAGAAATAATCTCACAATCTGTACCGATGTTCTATAGAAAAGGAAGAATACATCCAGCTACTAGAACATTCCAAGCATTAAGAATTGCAGTTAATGATGAATTGAATGCACTTAAAGAAGGACTAGCAAATGGATTTGAGAAACTCGAGAGCAAGGGACGCATAGCAGTAATATCATTCCATAGCTTAGAGGACAGAATAGTTAAAATTTTTAATAAGGAAAAGGAGGATATTGGAGAAGGTAAGATAATTACAAAGAGACCGATAACACCAAGTGAAGAAGAATTAAAAGATAACCCAAGATCAAGAAGCGCAAAACTTAGAATTTTAGAAAAAATATGACACAAGCAATAGCACAAAACATAAACGGAATATTTAAATACAGAGAGAAAATACTCTCACTATTAGTTATAGGTATTGTAGTATCTGTATTCTCATACATTTACCTATTACATTCCGCTATTGCTAATGTCGTTACAAGAGCAGAGGTAGTAAAAGAGAGTAGAGAGCTTTCAACAAAGGTAAGTGAGCTAGAAGCAAAGTATTTCTCAGTAAAGAATACAATTAATATTGAATTAGCACATTCAAAAGGTTTTAAAGATTCAGTGGCAACATCTTTCATATCAAAAAAATCTTTAACAGCAATGGCTAATCATAATGAACTCTAATCTCCTTCTACGAATACGCGTAATTCTTGGATGTGTTTTTCTCTTTGCATTAGTAATATTTACTAAGCTATTTTTCGTCCAGATAGTAGATGGTGACGAATATATCGATAGAGCAGACAGACAATATGTAAAACCAATATCATCTAATTTTGATCGCGGAGTAATATTCTTTACTTCAAAGGATGATATCAAGATTGCAGCAGCTAGTGTAAGAGATGGTTACAACCTATCAATCAATCCAAAGTTAATTAAGGATCCAGTACAAGTGTATAATGCGCTATCACAATACATAGATTTAGACAGGGAATCATTTCTAGAGAAAGCCTCAAAGGCAAGTACTACATATCAAGAAATACAAAAGAGATTAGAAATGCCACTAGGACTATCAATATATGCTCTACGCATACCCGGAGTTGATGTGCAGAAAGAAAGTTGGAGAATATACCCAGGAGATACACTAGCATCAGATACGATAGGGATAATTGGACGTGATAGCAATGACAAACTAGAGGGTAGGTATGGACTTGAGAGCTACTATGAAGAAATACTATCAAGAAAAGCAACAGGATCCAATGTAAACTTCTTTGCAGAGCTATTCTCTGGTATTAAAAAAACTGTATTTAGTGATGAAAATATTGAAGGAGATATAGTTACTACAATAGAGCCAACTGTAGAAAGCTATCTGGAGAAAACTCTAAAGGATACACAGTCTAAGTGGAAATCTGATTCAATTGGTGGAATCATAATGGATCCTAAGACTGGAGAGATATATGCCATGGCAGAGTTACCGAGTTTTAATCCTAATAACCTGACGGGGATAAAGGATGCATCAGTGTTCTCTAATAGCTTGGTAGAGAACTCGTACGAAATGGGTTCCATCATAAAACCTCTTACGATGGCAGCTGGTATAGATTCAGGAGCAATTACAAGAAAATCTACATATGATGATACAGGATTTCTAGAACTTAACGGAAGAAAAATATCAAACTATGATGGTAAGGCTCGTGGAATAATACCAATGCAGGAAGTATTAAGTCAGTCACTAAACGTGGGCGTGGCACATATTTCTTTAATTATGGGATTGAAGGATTTCGCACAATACTTCCAGAGTTTTGGTTTTGGAGAAAAAACAGGTGTTGATCAACCTAATGAACAGAAGGGGCTAGTTAAAAACTTAGTTACAGGAAGAGATGTAGAAATAGCGACCATATCATACGGACAGGGTATAGCTTTAACCCCAATACAGACCATACGAGCGCTATCAACACTAGCAAATGGAGGAATGCTCGTTACTCCACATATAGTTCGTGAGATTGAGTATAACGATGGAGAGATACTAGAACCAGAACTACCAGAGGATATACAGGTATTAAAGAAAGAAACTACCGATGATGTTACAGCTATGCTTGTAGAGGTGGTTGATAAGGCACTTAAGAAGGGACAGGTAAAAATGGAGCACTATAGTATCGCAGCAAAGACGGGAACTGCCCAAATTGCGAATCCAGAAGCTAAAGGGTATTATACTGACAGGTACCTGCACTCATTCTTCGGATACTTCCCAGCATATGATCCTAAATTTATAGTCTTCTTGTATCATGTATATCCTAAGGGTGCAGAGTATGCTTCAGAGACACTTACAGATCCCTTTATCCAGCTTACCAAGTTACTCATAAATTATTACGAAATTCCACCAGATAGATGATATGAAAAAAATACTTAAAAACATTGTTAGTAAAATACTTATATTCGAATCAAAGCTAGTATTGGAGAAGTACAAACCAACCATTATCGCTGTTACGGGTTCAGTAGGTAAGACATCAACTAAAGATGCCATTTACACTGCGCTATCATCAATATACAGCGTTAGGAAGAGTGATAAGAGCTTTAACAGTGAACTAGGAGTACCACTTACAATACTAGGATGTCCTAATGGATGGAGTGATCCATTTGTATGGCTAAGTAATATACTAGAGGGACTTGAACTAATATTCTTTAAATCAAACTATCCTAAGTATCTAGTACTAGAGGTTGGTGCAGATCATCCAGGAGATATACAAGCCATTTCAAAATGGCTAAAGACAGATGTTGTAGTCATGAACAAAGTAAGTGATGTTCCTGTGCATGTAGAATTCTTTAAAACACCAGAGGAGGTTATAAAGGAAAAGTCATGTTTAATTAATTCGCTAAAAGACAGTGGAACTCTAGTACTCTATGCTGATGATCCTAAAATCGTAAACCTATCAAAGAACGTTAAACAAAATATAGTTACATTCGGAGTTAATGAAATGGCAACACTAACTGGATCGAATGTTGGTACGTATTACAATGATGCAAAGGTTCCAGAAGGGGTGTCATTTAGACTAAATTACAAAGGGAATAGCATACCGATAAAGATAAAGGGAGTATTAGGAGTTCAACAGGTATATCCTATGATTGCTGGAGCTCTGGTTGCACTACAACTAAATGTTCCAATATCTAAGGTTGTAGATTCTTTTGATTCACATGTATATCCAAGAGGAAGAATGAATATATTGGAGGGTATTAATAACTCCATCATCATTGATGATAGCTATAACTCATCACCGGATGCACTAAGAGAGGGATTAAATACTCTAGCCCTACTTCAGGTATCTGGTAAAAGAATTGCAGCTATAGGGGATATGATGGAGTTAGGTAACTACTCAGGTGAGGAGCATAGAAAAGCTGGGGTACAAGCACTACAGTCATGTGATGTACTAGTAACAGTTGGACCTAGAGCAAAGCAAATGTGTACAGCAAGTACACAGACAGTGGAATGCATGAATTTTGATAGGTCAGGTGAGGCAGCTACATATCTAGAGGGAATAGTTAAAGAAGGAGATGTGGTGTATATAAAGGGATCACAATCAATTAGAATGGAAAGAATTTCTAAAGCATTACTTAAGGATAAAGATAATGCAAATAAACTGTTGGTAAGGCAAGACAAAGAATGGCTTGCTAAGAAGTAATTTTTGAGGTATTTTATACCTCATGGCCCTATCGTCTATCGGTTAGGACACATCCTTCTCAAGGATGGAAGCAGGGTTCGA
>CAZBLC010000019.1:0-6752 GCA_964492835.1 uncultured Candidatus Saccharibacteria bacterium | reverse complement strand
GCTCCATGACTTGGTCTATCCTCTGCAATTATCATCTTTATCAGTGTACTCTTTCCAGCACCAGAATGCCCTACTATAGTTACAAATTCATTAGGTTCTACAGCAAAACTCACTTGATCAAGAGCAATAGATTCGTCTGAGTAGATTTTACTTACCTTGTCGAAATATATCATGATGGTAATTATAGCACATAGAAAAAGACTAGCTACATACTAGTCTTTTTCTATGTTGCTGAATATATTAACTATATTCCAAAGAAGCTTCTTATAGAGTTTATCACTGACGATGAATTACTTGTTGATGGAGCGGATATTCTAACAGGTAGACTCGCTGACCAAACTACCCCACTAAAATTATTCTTGTTTGTCGCATTAAGATATACATTGAATGTATTTTCACCTACAGGTAATTGATAACTTGAAGGATTGTGCTGTATTTGCCATGAGTACTTACTATTTGCTTTTACAACGGCACTTGATCCCTTAGCTGTACCACAAGTTAGTCCGGCCTTAGAATCGTATGTTCCTACTGTATATGTTCTTCTACAATCTGAATTAAAATCTAATGTTATAGCTTCGTTAGTATTATTATACGCATTCAGATCTAGAGTAATTATTTCATCTTGTTTATAGTTAACCTTACTAGAAGAAACACTTAGTGTAATTGCCGGGGTAGCTGTAGGACTAACTGACGGTGTCAGGATTACATTTTTATTCTCGTAAGTGTTAGGACTTGAAACATATATTTTATCTGTTTTTACTGAACTTATTTCTGTATTACCTTTTTTAAGTACTGCCCTGACAATAAATTGTCTGTCACCATTTGTGAATAGGTCTTTTGAAGGTTTCCAACTTAATTTAGGTGTACACACATAAGCGGTTGGGCACTCTGATTTAGTAATATCTGCTATCTTTACTCCATTTTCGTTTAGGGCTTCTAAGTTTAAATTGTAGCCTCCCTCTATTGTATTAGGTTTAATATTAAAGTTTATTGTATCTCCATTCTTGAATGACATTCCTGTTGTCCAAATTTCCTTTAATACAGGAGTATCGCTTATAACAGGAGTTACCGTTGGAGTAACTGATGGGGATGGAGAATTGTTTGTTCCACTTACAGTTAATAGGAACTTATTACTCTCTCCTGTTACAGGGTCTACTAGATATAACGTATGAGTACCATTCGCAAGTTGTGGCACTTTCATTTCAATCTTCTTACCATCGCTAGTTACACTATATGTCTTACTATCATATGACTTGCCACTTATATTAATAGTGAATTTATTTTTAGCATTGAATCTAACTCCGTTTATTACCAACTTATCACCCACCCTTACTGTATTACTTATTGAGGTAATGAATGGGCTTTTCTCTCCAACGATTATTTTTGTATTTGTTTTGTTGTCTCTAACTGTAATATTTGTAGACTGTGTGAGTGTATTACCATAATTTACATACAGACCTTTCAGACTAGCATAGTATGTACCAGCGAACATCTGTTTTGGACTTACTTTTGCGGTCATTGTGAATGAGGCTGTCTTGCCTGCTGGTATTGAATACAGTGATTGTCCGTAATCATCAGTAGTTGTATCTAATTTACCATTTAATTCTAGTGAATATGATTCAGAATTTAGATTCTGACTCTTACCGTTTTGATCATAGAAGAGTACTCCACCAGTGTATTTATATACATTTATTCCACTTTTACCCCCATCAATTCTTATCTTGAAGGTGGCAACTAGACTTGATTCTTCTTTTTTATCATCATAAACCAAATCAAGTTTTGAAGAATCTACTACCACTGATGAGATAGCTGTTGAAGATGGGGATGGGGACGTTTCGGTTGTAACAACACTTGATAACACCTTAACTCTCACCTTATTACTTTTTATTTCACCACTAGTATTAGTTAGATACACGTAATAGTATTCACCAACCTTTAAACTTGTGGGCATGGTGGCATATATTAGAGTTGAATCGATTTGAGTTATCTTAGCCTCAACGTCTCCCACAAACACCTTTGTCCCAACACCTGATGTTAGATTTGTTCCACTAATTTGTGCAGAACTTCCTGCATCTACTTCACCATTATCAGCAGCCTTACCTGCAACCCATGATATTGAAGCACTAACATTACAATATTCATTTACCAACCCTCTACTTAATGGTCCAAAGAAACCTGTTGCTGGCAATCCAATACCAGCCTGGTAACTTTTCAAAGAAGCAAAAGTGTCTTTACCGAAATATCCTGTATCTTCAGTAGTAAATCCTTTAGAAGTTAAGAATTTTTGTAGTGCTGAAACATCTGATCCAGTACTTCCAATTTGGAGATTTACATTGAAAGAATAGCAAGGCGTTGTCTGCTGGGCATTTACCTTATCAGTTGCTGAAAATATTGATACAATTAATAACGCTAATGTGATAAATTTGGTAATTTTTTTCATATAACTACTAGTATACCCCTCACCCTAGACTTTTATACAACCATTTATCCACATATGGTATATTGTTATTAATGTTAAAAATATTTAAAACACTTACCTACATATTTGCGATAATAGGTCTTGTTCTAGTGTTAGGATACGTAGCTTTAGAACTAGGGCTTACAAAAAGTAGTGGTGTTGTGGATAATCAGCATGACTATTTTAAAAATATAGTAAATGATGTTTGGATTAATAGTGATGAGTGGTCAATCCTAAAACAAGCTATATTGAAGGATAAGGATGATATAGATAGAGTTTCTAGAGAGGTCGGTATTTCATCCAGAATCATAGTTACACCTCTTGTTGTAGAGCAACTTAGACTATTTAACTCGGAAAGAGAAATATTTAAACAAATTTTTGCACCATTAAAGATATTAGGCAATCAAAGTCAATTTTCTTGGGGAGTAATGGGTATTAAGCAAGAAACTGCAAAGAGAATAGAGTCTAATCTAAAGGATGTTAATTCTAATTGGTATCTAGGAAAAGAGTATGAAAGTATGCTTGATTTCAAAACTGATAATACAAGCAACGAGAGATTTGAGAGACTAACTAGTGAAGATAACAGGTACTACTCATACCTCTATGCTGCTTTATATTTAAAGGAAATATCAAATCAATGGAAAATTGAGGGATTTGATATATCAGACAAACCTGACATCCTAGCAACTTTGTACAATATTGGTTTTGACAACTCTAAACCTAAGAGTAATCCAAGATCAGGTGGTGCTGAAATACAAATAGGTGATATGATATATAGTTTTGGTTCATTAGCTAATAGTTTTTACAATTCTAATGAATTAATTGATGTCTTTCCTAGAAACGACTAACTCAGTGCCCTCTCAGCCACAAGAAATTCTTCTAAATCTCCTTCAAGAACCTTGTCTACCTGACTAGTCTCCACATTAGTTCTATGATCTTTTACCATCTTATATGGATGAAATACGTATGAGCGTATCTGATTCCCCCACTCAATTGCTGTACTCTTACTTACATACATACCTTTTTCACGAGCAATTCTCTCATCCTCCATTAATTTAAATAGTTTACCTTTTAGTATGTCTATAGCTTTCTCTTTGTTCTGTGCTTGGGATCGCTCTGATGTCACATGGACTGATAGACCTGTAGGTTTGTGTACTATACGAACCGCTGTCTCTCTTTTGTTTACATTCTGTCCTCCTGGTCCTCCTGATTTAGCAATCGATATCTCTATATCTTTTTCTGGTAGTTCTAGATCTGCACTATTAGTCTTCTCAAACTTAGGTATAACTTCAACCATTGAGAAAGAGGTGTGTCGAAGTTGCTTTGCATTAAATGGTGATATTCTAACTAGTCTGTGTACTCCACTTTCATTCTTTAGAGTTCCATATACATCCTTGCCTGATATTTCAACGGTAATATTCCTATACCCTCCATGATCATTAGTATTCTCATGTATTAACTCCATACCCCACCCCTTATTCTCTGCCAACTTCCTGTACATTCTATACAATATTGCTGAAAAATCTTCAGCGTCATCTCCTCCAGCTCCAGAGAATATAGTCATTATTGCATTCCCCTTATCAAACTTCCCAATACCTGAAAGCACATCCTTTAGATCCTGTAATTCCTTTATCATTCCCTGTGCTTTCTGAGGATTAGACCAGAAATCAGAAGCCTGCATAGCAGCCTCAATCTCTGATATTCTCTCTTGTGTCTTTAGCTTGGAATCCATGGTATTAGGATATCATAAAAGATATTTTAAATCGCTTTTTCTTTCTTAAGTATCTTAATCTTGTTACTCTCCCCTCTGTTGTATCCACCTGTCTTACCGTCACTACGTATTACCCTGTGACAAGGTATATTGGGGTCATAATTCTTGTTTAATATATTACCCACAGCACGGCATGCTTTTACACTACCGGCTTTAATAGCTACTTGTTTGTAAGTTAAGACTTTACCCTCAGGAATTTTAGCGACTATATCGTATACCTTCTCAGTGAATGTTTTCATGTGTCTATATACTATCACAAAGAAAAAGGCCTCCGGAAGGGAGGCCTTGAAAGGTTGGGTGGTGACAATGTTTTAGTCAGAGCTTGTTATCGCTCAATTTGGACAGTTCTTTCCTAAGCTGCTTAATTAGTTTCTTGAACCCGTAACAGGCTTTTATGTTAAGTATGCAGCCTCGTCAAGCTAATTCACCTACCCATGATTATAGTAATACTTACCGTATTTAAAGTCAAATGAGCCAAGGGTGAGGATCGAACTCACGGCCTACGCTTTACGAAAGCGTTGCTCTACCAACTGAGCTACATTGGCAAAAGTACCACTGGGGAGGTGGCGCAAAGTGACCGTCAAAGTTACGGCCAATAGGTTAATGGGATCTATGACTTGTGAGTCTACGCCATTCCTACTGCGCACTCTTATTACCGGGTGTCTAATCACGGCAAGAGCTACTTCCCCAGTGGCACTTGTATATTACCATAAACAATTTTAGATTGGAGCCGTTGTCCGGGATTGAACCGGAGACCTCGTCATTCGTTTACACCTCACCTTACGGGAGGACTAGACTGTATCTTTTTCCAAAATTATGGAAACCCTTGTCAGTCGTTCGGGCGATTGATATCGCCACGGTCTTACCCATATTATGGGCTTTAACCGTTATTCGGGATTCATGTCGACATTACTATCGAATGGGCAGGGGTTATACGACCCACCAATGACGTGCTCTACCAACTGAGCTACAACGGCAAAGCTATATTTCTATAGCTTTTCCATATTAACACATATTACAAAACTCAGTTAAATAGCTATCTCTTAAAAGACGGAATGAACATATTTGTCTTTCTCTTGTACTCTGCAAAATCAGGATTTAGCTCCATCTTCTTTTCAAGCATCGGGATACCAGAAACTTTTAGAATTAATATTGTAATTGTTAATGGTCCAACAATTGAGAATATTCCGTAAGGTACTGATATAGCAATTAGCCAGATACCCCACCATTGTGTTACTTCACCGAAATAGTTTGGATGACGAGTATATGACCATAGACCAGTTTGTAATAGCTTACCTTTGTTTGTTGGATCAGATATGAACTTAGCTAATTGCGCATCACCCACAGACTCGAAGTAGAAACCGAATAGCCATACCAAGAGTCCTAATACATCAAGTATTCCAAATATTGCATTTGTTCCGTTATTAATCACAAGCACCGGAGATACAATGAGATATAGCAGTAGTCCTTGTAGAAGATATACCTGAGCATATGAGCGTATATAGAACCACTTTCCCCATTCATTACGCCAAGCTAGATATCTGTAATCCTCCGTCTTGTTTCTGTTGCGTCTGTGTATATGCCAAGCTAGTCTTAGACCCCATACACTAACTAGTACACCTACCAATATTGTACGTATACCAAAATCACCTGAGATGTAGAATGAAGTCCAAGTTAAAAGTACAAATCCCAATCCCCATGCAACATCAGCCACATCGTTTCTTTTTTTAATCAAAGAAACTACAAACCATAAACTCATGTAAACAAAGAGTAGAGCACTTAGGATTAAATAGTAATTCATAGTCCTAGTTTGTTACTAATGAAATATGTAATAACTGAAACAGAAGCTGCTAGGGTCGCACCCCATGCAAGGTCAACAATTGTTACTAATAGAGGCCAATCCTTAGCTAATGCTAGGTTTGTAAGATCATAAGTCGCATAACATACTAGACCAAACAGTGCACCGTAAATTAATGCGTAAGTCCATGAGCCTTTTTCAATTGCAGGTGATATTACAAAGACTATAAGTCCTACAATGAAAATTAGATAAAATATTATCGCTGCTAACCAATTTATATCTGTCTTCATCAAACCACCTATTTGTGAACGATAGAAATTCTTCGCTATTACACCAAGCCAAAGCATATCTATTGCAAAAAACACTGATAATGCTACTGCATATAATTTTATAAACATAGATATATTATATCACGTCTAAAGTCTCATTCCCCAAGGACTAGCATTAACGTTTCTCTCTTTTCTTGAGAGTAGAAACTGCCATATTGAAAATGCAATTAAAGCTATTAGTGTTATCATCTTGTAATTAACCCACTGTGCTGGACTGAAATACATAAGTGCAATCTGATTAGAAGAAGCTAACAAAAACGCAAATACCATCCAACGTATAGTTACAATCTTCCATCCCCTATCCGTAATATCAAATATTCCTATAAAAAGTTTCTTTAGGATTAATGTATCTCTTAAGTAGTAAATAAGTACTATAGCGAAGAATAGACCCCAGAA
>CAZBLC010000018.1:0-8920 GCA_964492835.1 uncultured Candidatus Saccharibacteria bacterium | reverse complement strand
TTTAGCAACCTCTTATTCGCCAAGTACTATCAATAAACTTTCTCCCTGGCAAAAGAACTTTACATCCCGAAGGACTTCATCGTTCACGCGGCGTCGCTCCGTCAGACTTTCGTCCATTGCGGAAGATTCTCGACTGCGGCCACCCGTAGGTGTATGGACCGTGTCTCAGTTCCATCGGTGGGGGTCACCCTCTCAGGTCCCCTAGGCGTCATAGCCTTGGTGAGCTTTTACCTCACCAACTAGCTGATACCGAGCAGGCTCATCTTGAAGCGATAAATCTTTACTCCGAAGAGACTATCAAGTATTAACTCATCTTTCGATGAGGTATCCCTGACTTCAAGGTTGATACCTACTTATTACTACCTCGTCTGCCACTGTGTATTGCTACACCGTTTGACTTGCATGCCTTATCCACGCCGCCAGCGTTCATCCTGAGCTAGGATCAAACTCTTAACTAAAATGAACGGAACAAAATAGAGAACAGAAATCTTTTAAATTTACATTTACTATATTGAACTTATTTTTAGCTGCATTGAGTTTGATCTTCGCCCTTATCAGTTGTGAATATAACTGAAGGAAATCATTGTTGTATATAGACATTAGACTTGCACGTGTTTTTAATACGTTTCTAATGCATAACTTAATAAATTGTCGAAAAACTCTTTTAAATAGCCTTACTTAAGGCGTAGAGAGTATTCTACTCGAAGTAGATTTAAAGTCAAGTAAATATCAAGTATTTGTATACAATATGTAAAAATGGTCAATTTATGAGGAAAAATGGCTCTAGAAATGACATAAGAAAAACAGGCTTTTGTGCCTGTATTTTCTTTGATAAATTTACTTAAATTAATACCCTATTTCTTCCCCTGTTGCCACTTCCAAACTGTAACTAGTAGAGGAGATCCGATGAATATTGATGAGTATGTTCCTGCTACTATACCGATGATTAGTGCTAGTGAGAAATGCTGTGTAGTCTCTCCTCCAACGAAGTATAGAACTAGTAGAGCAAGTAGAGTTGTAAGAGAAGTATTTATTGATCTTGTAAATGTCTGACTTATACTCTCCCCCACTATCTCATCAAATGGCTTGTTAGCCTTTGCATGATTTAGATTTTCACGAACTCTATCAAACACCACGATTGTATCGTGAACTGAGAATCCAAGAACTACTAGTAGAGCTGTAACGAACAGAGTATCTACTTCATAGCCCTTAAAGTGACCTAGAATAGCGAATGCTCCTGTAGGTACTATAACATCATGCACTAGAGCTATAATCGCGATTATACCGTATTTCCATGAAGATATCGGCTGACTAACCTTTCTGAATGCAAATGCGATAAACAGCACTATAGCAAGTATTACTAAAGCTACTGAAACTAGAGACTTTCTAAGAGCTTCAACTCCAAGAAGTGGACCTACTGAATCGAATCTCTTCTCTGTATAATTTCCGGATTTTAATAGAGTCTGATCAAGTAATACCTTCTCTTCTCTACTTAGGTCCTTCATTCTGATAATGAATCCCTTGTCTCCTGTAGCACGAACTGATGCATTTAACTCAAGAGGATCTATGGCCTTAATCATCTCTGCTTGTTCTGGTCTAGCGTCTGTATACTCAACCTCAACTATTGACCCTCCCTTAAAATCAATTCCTGGATTTAGTCCCCACTTAGCGATAGCAGATACTGAAGCAATTATTATAATTGCTGACAGTATGTAAAAAAGTTTTCTGAATTTAACTACAAACATAAATTTATTTTAGATTAGGATTAATAATTGTCTTAGTAAAACCGTTACTGATCAAGAACAGAGAAAATCTATTTGTTCTCTTTGGAGAAACTGCGTATAGGAATATACGTGAAGCTGTAACAGCTGTGAACATACTTACGATAACTCCAATCAAGAATACTAATGCAAATCCCTTAATAACTGATGTACTTCCGAAGTAGTAGAGGATTAGACCTGTGATGATACTTGATGTGTTTGAGTCACGGATTGAAAGCCATGCTCTAGCGAAACCTTCATGCATTGCATCACTAATACTCTTTCCTCTTCTCAACTCCTCTTTCATTCTTTCGAAAATTAGAATGTTTGCATCCACTGCCATACCGATAGAAAGGATAAATCCAGCAATACCTGCAGCTGTAAGAGTTACTGGGATAAGTTCAAATAGTGCCAGGTTGATTATTGTATATACTCCTAGAGAAATAACAGCAATAAATCCCGGTAGTCTGTACCAAACCATCAAGAATATAGCTATTGCGATTAGAGATATAACTCCTGCTCTGATTCCACCATTAAGTGCTGATTGTCCTAGAGATGCTCCCACTGTCTGTGTTGAGATCAACTCGATTGGAACTGGTAGAGCTCCATAGTTTAGATTTCTAACAAGTAGCTTTGCTTCATCAAGACTGAATGCTCCAGAAATGACTGCTTTTCCATCACGTATCTCTTCTCTAACTGTAGGTAGAGATATTGGATTACCATCTAGGAATATTCCTACAATATTACCAACATTCTCTTTTGTAACCTTTGCAAAAAGAGTTTTACCTTCTGCATTGAAGTTTAGAGAAACTGAAGGTTCACCTGTTGTAGAGTTGAATTCAAGAACTGCCCTTTCAAGAAATCTTCCTGTAATGCCAGTTGGCTTAAACAACTTAGCTAATTCCTTAGACTTCTCTTCATCAGTTAGATCTGTATTAGCTCCTAGAGCTTCTGTATCCATTACATCTACGGTTTTAAATTCAAGAACTGGAGTTTGACCAATCATCTTCACAGCCTGATCAATATCAGTTACACCAGGAAGCTCAACAATTAGTTTTTGTTGTGCACCCTCTGAACCTAATATTCCACTCTGTTCAACTTGAACTATAGGCTCTCCAACACCGAAGACATTAACTCTTCTCTCGATAACATCTCTTAGAGCTTCCATTGATACTCTAACTTCTGAATCAGATATCTTACTAACATCTGCTTTGTAAACTAGATGTGTTCCACCATTTAGATCAAGACCTAACTTAAATTCTCCCTTGTAATATGTAAACCAACCTATACTGAATGCAATGATAAGTATGAATACGGCAATAATTCTTGTTTTAAGCATAATACGACTATTATAGAGATTTGCAGAGTTTTTGCAATGCAAAATGACCTATACAGCGTATTTAGAATATGTCCCCTCTTTAGTTACAAATGCCTGCTTTGATTGCCACTTATAACCATATCCATACATCTGAGTCATCTTAGTTCCATCTACAGCAATTGGATATGAGTATGACTTCCATCCTCCTTTTGAAGTTGGTATTTTACCCAGAGTTAAATTCCACATAAAGAAGAATACTACTCGTATCAAGTATGGATTTACCATTATAGATTTCTTACCTACTGCCTCTGCCATATCTTTACCAGTAACTACAGGACCTGGAGGGCAAGCATTGAAAATATCAAAATCATTTTTAAGTTGATTGAATGTAAGTGTTTCAACAACACCAACAATATCGTCTTCATGTATGAACTGGCGACACCACTTCTTTGTTATGGGTACAAATGAAACCATTAGACTTACAAGTTTGTATATTGCAGATCCTTTCAACTTTCCTGACAATGCAGACTGTAGACCGAATCGTATTCTCATATATCTTCCACGAGGACCTGTAATAGCTGCTGGTCGTATGATAGCAATTTGTAGATTTGTTCCTGACTTCTTTGCCTTGTTATACTTCTCTATTAAATGCTCTTCAGTAATTCTCTTTTCTTCAGCATATAGATATGGTGATTTTCTGAAAGGTTCATTTTCTGTGAATAGGTGTTCAATTGTATTTGATGCAAAAGCTCCGTAAGAGGCAACGGTTGAGAAGTGTATTAACTTCTTTACTGAAGGTGTACTGAATGCAAAATCAAAAATGTTATCAGATCCTTCAACATTCCATCTCCACTGAAGTTTTTTGTTTCCATACATCTCGCGTATCTGCCAAGCTGTATGTATAACTATATTAGGTGCATATGACTTTACTTCATTCTGCCAGTTATAGTCTGCAGTGTTTGTGACAATGAATTTTATCTTACTCAAATCTGCTCCACTAGTCTTAAGGAACTCTGGAAATGGTTCTTTGTCTATTGCTACAATTTGTTTAACATCTGATCTTCTAGAAAAAAGATCAAGTAGCATAGCACCAACATATCCTGCTCCTCCGGTTATAAAAATAGTATTCATGAGATGAAATTATAACTTACATCCCTTCTCTAGACAATAATGTTTTAATTGTTCTAAGGGTTATAAGTAAATCCAAACTCAGTGATCTGTATTTTATGTAGTACAAATCGTATGAAAGTCGTATCTTAGTTTCTTCAACTGATTGTGGTGGTTTCTCTTGGTTAACTTGGGCCCATCCTGACAGTCCTGGCTTTATAACGGTACGTATTGAGTAATATGGTATTTCCTTCTGTAATCGCTCTCCTAGGTCGATAATATCGGCTCTAGGGCCTATTAGGGACATATCTCCACGTATTACTGATATAGCCTGTGGTAATTCGTCTATTCTAGTCTTTCTAATGAATTTACCAACCTTTGTAACCTTGTTCTCATTCTCAGGTAACCACTGACCATTGTCACTTCTAGTCATACTTCTAAACTTGTATATGTTAAATATTTTGTTATTTACTCCAATTCTCTTTTGTTTAATTAATATACTTCCCCCATCTTCAATCTTGATTGCTATTGCTACGAATGGATACAATATTAATGCAAAAATTAATACTATACTTGATAGCACTATATCTGTTAGTCTCTTAACTGCATCATATACCTTAGGTGATATTGAACTTATGTGAGTCATAATCCATGTGTAGTTTATCCTAGACAATGGAATACGATCGAATATATCTTCATATAGATCATGTAGATCTATTATTGATGAATTAGGGAAAAGATTTTTGTAAATCTCTGGTAAAAACTTTTCAACTCTAGAGTCATCTACATCAGCAATGACATATCTGAAGTATGTCTTATCAGACAATGCTTTAGATATACTATCTTCTCCTGATTCAGGACTGATCTTACTCTTACAATATAGCTGTGAGTGTGGGTTTCTATTCATCTCTTCAACTATCTCATCCACCTCAACACTATCTCCAATTATTAATCCTGGTTGTTTCTTTCTTAGATTTAATATTGAGTATGTGTTTATTCTCACAAACAAAATGAATACTGATGACAGGATTATGTATAGCAATAGCGTTATCTTTGGAGACACAGTGAAGTTTGGGATGAAGTAGAATATTGCAACCGCAATTAATGCGTTTGCTATCTGTGCCTTTATTATTCTAAACGGTAGTGTGTGTCTAGCATTACTCATTGCTCTTCCGTATAGTCCCAAGATATAGAATGAGACTATTGAATATATAAATATTATCGAGAATGGATACAGGTGAGACAATACCATTTCTTTTGATGGTAGTGAGTGATATCTCAATATTAGTGTTCCAATTAATGAAAGCGCTAGAAGTATTATATCTACAAGACCTAATATTAGGGGCTCTTTCTTGTTAACTACAGTCATTGTATAATTCGTTAAAGGTTAAATATAACTATTTAATTTCAACATTATAACACGAAGATGCAGAAAAAGAAAGTCTTAATTTTAATAACTAAATCCAACTGGGGTGGTGCTCAGAGGTATGTTTTTGATATTGCTACCAGTCTTTCTAAAGATGAGTATGATGTTGAAGTTATGGCTGGTGGTAATGGAGAGCTAATTACCAAACTTAAGGATGCTGGAATAGATGCAAATGGTAATTTACCCATAGGTAGAGATGTTAGTCTGAAGAATGATATAAAGGCTTTCTTTAAATTGGTTGGTATACTGAGAAAGAACAAGCCAGATATATTGCATATTAATAGCTCTAAAATTGGAGGACTTGGTGCTCTTGCTGGAAGATTGGCTCGAATACCCAAGGTTATTTTTACTTCTCATGGTTGGGCATTTAATGAGGATCGTAGTTTTGTATCAAAACTTGTTATTAAATTCTTACATATAGTTACTATCCTACTTACACATAAGACTATTGTTGTATCTAGAAGTCTGAAGGAACAGATTGATATATGGCCGACAATTGGAGAGAAGATTGTTGTTATACACAATGCAATTAGGATTGAACCGATATTTTCTAAGGTTAATGCTGAGCAAGAACTTAAGAAAGTTAGTCCCCTGTTAAAAAGTATTCTTGAGACTCTAGATCCTAAGAAAACTATCGTAATCGGATCAGTTGGCGAACTACATCATGTTAAGGGTTATGATTATGCAATTAAGGGTATTGCCGAACTAATTAAATCTCCTAGAGTAGTTGATTCTAAAGTTAATATTCTGTATCTCATAATCGGTAGTGGTGAGGAGAAGGAAAATATTGAGAAGAGTATAAAGAGTTTAGGTATGGAGAAGAATATTATAATGCTTGGAAGTATTAAGGATGTGTATCTGTATCTAAAGAGTATTGATATATTTCTACTTTCATCTATATCTGAAAGTTTTGGTTACGTACTTCTTGAAGCTGGAGTTGCTAGTCTTCCAGTTATCGCTACTGCTGTTGGTGGTATTCCTGAGATAATTGATGATATGAAGTCAGGTATATTAATACAAGCAAAGAAGCCTGGAGAAATCCGTAATGCTATTGATTTCTATCTAAGTCACAAGAAGGTTCGAAAGGAACATGGTGATGAACTGCATAAAAAAGCTCTGACTGAATTCTCAATACAAAAAATGATCAGTGATACTACTGCTGTATATACTAGTGCCCGATAAACTCATTACTCATTTCATCTTTGTGAGCGATTCTACTGTATCTTCTCATACCCATTAATATTCCAAGTCCTGTGAACTCGGTTAGTAAATGTGTTCCTCCGTAACTTAAGAAAGGTAGTGTGGTACCTGTAACTGGTAATAGCTGTATATTCATTCCGATATTAACAAAGAAGTGAGTGATTATGAGTATGGCAACCCCAGAGCCGAATAGTATTTCAAAATTTGTTTCTCCATACATACTCGCCATCACTATTCTCCAAATAGCTATTGCAAAGAAGGTAAATAGCAGGATTACTCCTACAAATCCCCATTCTTCTGCGAATGCAGAGAAGATGAAGTCTGTCTGAAATTCAGGGAGAAACTTCAATCTTGATTGTGTCCCATACCCCACTCCTTTGCCTAGAATTTGGCCTGAGCCTACTGCAATAGCTGATTGGTAAGCATTGTATCCAGTGCCGTGTATATCGGCTAGAGGGTTAATGAAGTTTAGTATTCTGTTCTTCTGATACTCCTTAAATCCGAAGTTCCATAGTCCTGCAAATACAATTAACCCTGCCATTATTAATGCTAATAGGTGTTTCTTTGATAGTCCTGATACGAGTACCATACCGAACCAAATAAAGAATATGATGATAGCTGATCCGAAGTCTGGTTGGATTAGGACTAGTGAGAATATTACAAATGCATACATTCCAGAAATTAGTATATGTCTTACATTAGCGATTTCTATATGTCTTCGTGAAAAATATTTTGCAAGTATTATTATAATCACAAGTTTAATTGGATCTGATGGTTGGAATGATAGCAGACCGAATTTAAACCAAGATGCAGCTCCCTTGGTAACCTCAGCAACTGCAAATAGCAGGGTAAGTACTCCGCATGATAATAGGAAAAGGGATACTGATACCCATGTCTTTCTTAGGAATCTAAAGTCTACAAAACTCAAACCTAAAAATATTGTAAGTGATATCGCAATCCAGGTAAGTTGCTTATAGAAATATGTACTATCACCAGTGAAGGCATTCATTGTTACCAATCCAGCACCAAGAAGAGGAAGTATTGCAAGGACTAGTATCCAATCTATTCCCTTTCCTTCTCCTCTTTTTATGCTTTGATCTATTCTGAAAAAACTAAGTATCTTGTTCATTTATTGTGACAATACTGGTCTGATTAGTGGCATGACTTCTATAGAAGTTACTTTACCATCTCTACTTATTGGCCAAGTGAATGGTGCTACTTCTATATGGTTATCATTTACTCCCTTTACTCCAACTACATCTACTCTGGTTTGAGAGAACCCTATAACATTTCCATTGATATCTGAGAGTACAACTGAAACATTTATATTGTTGTATGATGTCAGGTTCTTGTTCTCTAGTGTCACTTCTAGAGATGAACCGTTTTGATCTTCTGTATACTTCTTGTCTGAGACAATAATTCCATCTAGTTTGTCGGTTGATTTAAACCATACTGGGGACTTAGTAAATTCAAATGTAGCCTTTGTTGGTATTCTCTTTCCTGTATTTATTGCTGTCTGGAATGCTAGTGAATTTCTTCTTGGGTATAGGTTTACTACTCCATTCTTTTCTGTAATTAATATTCCCTCTGAGTCGTATAGTGATATCTTGTATGGAACATCTACTGCTCCTCCATTTATGTTTGGGTTAACGATATATGATGCAGCGTTATATAGTCCATCTGCCAGCTTCTCTATCTTAGCTCCTCCCCACTCAATTCTTGGTGGAAGGAATGCACTTTGACACAACCGCGCACAAGATCCTCCGCAGTCCATTCCAGTCTCATCACCATTCATTATGTTATCAAAACATGTTGGTGCTTTGTAGAAGAAATAGAATGAGGGGATGATTATAAATATTAAAATAACACCAAAAACCATTGATGCGTAACCTAATTTTCTTTTAGCTGACCATGATGCCATGCGAATAGTATATCAAAAAAGCAGAGAAATGTATCTCTGCTAATTTTGAAATTGAACACTTTGTACTGGCGACTAGCTACTTTCCCCTTCATATGAGTATCATCGCCGCAACTGCGTTTCACTTCCGTGTTCGGAATGGGAACGGGTGTTTCCACAGCGCCAAATCACCAGAACAAAAAATTCAATTT
>CAZBLC010000017.1:0-9207 GCA_964492835.1 uncultured Candidatus Saccharibacteria bacterium | reverse complement strand
TATACTACCTCATTATGGCATACGATTTAACAAAATTTAAAAAATCATTACTAGGTACAGAAGAGTGGGTAAAGAAGGAATTTTCAGGTATACGAACAGGTCAAGCTAATCCAGTATTACTTGATGGTGTTAAGGTTGAGTCATACGGAGCGCTAACCCCTATAAGCCAAGTAGGTTCAATAACAATAGAAGGAAGTAGATCACTACGTATCACTCCTTGGGATACAACAGTAAGTAAAGAAATAGAGAAAGCTCTAACTATAGCTAATCTAGGAGTTTCTGTTTCAGTTGATGATAAAGGACTTAGAGTTAACTTTCCTGAATTAACATCAGAGACTAGAGTAAGTATAGTAAAGATTGCAAAAGAGAAACTAGAAGAGGGAAAGAAGCAAATTCGTATGCACAGAGATGATGCTATGAAGGATCTTAAGGCTAAGGTTAAAGCTGGAGGTATAGGAGAGGATGAAATGTTTAGACATGAAAAAGAAATACAGAAACTAGTTGATGATACAAACAAAAAGCTAGATGAACAGTTTGTAAAGAAAGAAAAAGAAATCACTCAGTAATATATGACTATAATTATCTTCCTACTTGTCCTTGCAATACTCATATTCGTACACGAACTAGGTCATTTCCTAGCTGCGCGTGCTTGTGGTATACGAGTAGACGCTTTTGCATTAGGATTCGGTCCTAAGATTTTCTCAAAGAAAGTAGGAGAGACTACATACTCATTAAACCTCATTCCATTCGGAGGTTATGTAAAGATATTTGGAGAGAATCCTGATGACGAATCTATAAACGGAAGTGACAGAGAAAGAAGTTTTGTACACAAGACAAAGCTACAACAAATATTTGTATTGTTTGCTGGTATACTATTTAACTTCATATTCGCATGGATATTAATTATCTTTGCATTTTCAAATGGAGTACCAGCATCAGTTGAAAGCTATCCAGAATACAATGACAAAATGCTTGATCAGCATATACTAGTTAGTTTTGTAAATGTTGGTTCACCAGCAGATAAAGCAGGACTAAAGGCAGGAGATACACTAGTTGCAAATAGTACAGAGACAGTACAAAAGGCGATTAATGATAGCAAGACAAATGGAGTAGATATTACATACATAAGAGGAGGAGTAGAGAAGACAGTTAAAGTTGTTGCAGAAGAGGGTATAGTAGAAGGTAAGTTTGCTATAGGTATAGCAATGGATAACGTAGGAACTCTAAAACTACCTTTCGGAAGATCAGTACTCGAGAGTCTAAGATTTACTCTACACAATATCTCTGAAACATTCGTAGGACTATACAAACTGATACTAGGAGCATTCAAAGGAACCTCTGACCTATCATCAGTTACAGGTCCAGTAGGTATAGCGGGTATGGTAGGTGATGCTGCAAAACTAGGATTTACATATCTACTTATGTTTACTGCAATAATCTCAATTAATCTCGGAGTATTGAATCTAATACCATTCCCAGCACTAGATGGAGGAAGAATATTGTTTGTAATGATAGAAGCAATCATTAGGAGGCCAATAAATCCAGCAGTTGCAAATACAATGAATGCTATAGGTTTTGTAATACTAATCGGACTAATGCTGGTTGTGACATATAGAGATATAGTTCATCTGTTTGTTAAGTAGTTGCCCCCACACATTTTTTGTGGTTATATTTATATAGATAACTAATACATGATGTATTGGTGGTGACTATCTTAAACATGAAAGCACTAAGAAAAAAAGTTAGAGTTTGGGTCATACACACGATTGGTAGGAGGGAAACTGTCATCGACGGTATTATTATAAGCTCTGATGCTCAGAATACAGCAGTCCGAGTAAGAGGGTTCAAGCCTTTCACGGAGCCAAAAACCGCGAGGAATAAGGGCTTCGACTACGGTGCATTTGAGAAGGATTTCATGCTCGACGATCCGAATGTTCTTACTGAGGCACAGTTGGATAGAGTTAGGGTCGGAAGAAAATTCAGAGCAGACGCACCTAGCAAGCGAGCTAGAGAAGTAGCGAGGCTACTTCAAGAAGAGCTTAGCCAGCAATGACCTCAGCCCCACTTCGGTGGGGCTTCGATATTATGTATAGAATAACAAAGCCCCGCATCGCAGGGCATAGTTTGGGTTTGGCTATTTTCGATCGGCTGAGACCAGATCAAGCATTGCAGCTAACAGAGTATATGCTGCGAGTTCATTAAGTATTTCAGTGCCACTTTTCCCCCACAGGTGATCTAAGTCGTTGTTCCGCATAGCGAAGGGACTAGTCGTCCTGTGTGGTTTTGTCCTTAGATCATTGTGTCTAAGTGCAAGAGCATAACTGATGATTTTGCCCTTGGTTTGTGAAGAGAATTTACTTACTTCATCCGATACTCTGTTTCGGTTCATTAAGACCTCCTCAGCACTCCGGGGTATCTTAAGCTCGGCCAACTTTGTCCTAGCTAGCATCATTATGTAGTTAGTCTTGTCTGCCATAAATCCTCCAAAGAACGTGTTTAGTTATTACCGTTTTTAAACTACCACGCTAAATACACTAAGTCAATTCTATTTAAATATATTTGCATGATGTATTATTTACCCTAACAATACATATATGCGCCAATCACTACTTTTTACAAAAACACGCAAGGATGCTCCAAAAGATGAGGTATCAATGAATGCACAGTTACTAATACGTGCAGGATATATACATAAGGAAATGGCAGGTGTGTATTCATATCTACCACTAGGACTTAGAACAATACAGAAAATTACCAATATCATAAGAGAAGAAATGAATAGCATTGGAGGACAAGAGCTATCACTCACAACACTTCAAGATAAAACTAATTGGGAAAAGACTGATAGATGGTCTGATCAGGTGCTAGATGTTTGGTTTAAAACAAAACTAAAGAACGATACAGAACTAGGCTTAGCAACAACTCATGAAGAGCCAATAACTAATCTAATGACAGACTACGTAAGATCATACAGAGATCTTCCAGTATATGCATACCAATTCCAAACAAAGTTTAGAAATGAAACAAGAGCAAAGAGTGGGATAATGAGATGCAGAGAGTTTGTAATGAAAGACCTATACTCATTCTCAAAAAATGAAGAAGAGCATAATGCATTCTACGAAAAAGCTAAACAAGCATATCTAAACATATTTAGGAAAGTAGGTTTGGGAGACATAACATACACAACATTCGCAAGTGGTGGAAGTTTTTCAAAATATTCACATGAATTCCAAACTCTAACAGAGGCAGGTGAAGATACGATATTTATCGATGAAAAGAAAAAGATTGCAGTAAACAAAGAAGTATTAAATGATGAGACATTAAGTAATCTAGAAATACAGAAATCGGATCTAGTAGAGAGAAAAGCAGTTGAGGTAGGTAATATATTCTCTCTGGGAACAAAGTTCTCAGATGCTCTAGACCTATCATACATAGATGAAAAAGGAGAGAAGAAGCAGGTGATAATGGGAAGTTATGGTATCGGACCAGGAAGACTAATGGGTACGATTGCTGAAGTCCTCTCAGACGACAACGGACTAGTATGGCCAAAGGAAGTAGCTCCATATCAAATACATCTAATCTCAATCGAAGACAAAGAAGGAAAGGTAAAGATTGAAGCTGATAAGTTGTACGAAAAACTTAAAGGAAGAGGTGAAGAAGTACTTTATGATGATAGGGATGCAAGACCAGGAGAGAAATTTGCTGACAGTGATCTAATCGGAATACCAAAACGTATAGTTATAAGTGCTAAGACACTAGAAAGTGATTCAGTAGAAGTTAAAGACAGAAAGACAGGTACAGTTGAAATGATTAAAAATGAAAGAGTTTAAAGAAAAAATATTTACATATTTGTCTAATGATATAGGAATAGATTTAGGTACAGCTAATACCCTCGTATATCTCAAAGGACATGGAATAGTGGTATCCGAACCATCTGTTGTTGCTGTGAACCAAAAAACAGGAAGAGTTGTTGCTGTGGGTAAAGAAGCAAAAGATATGCTTGGAAGAACCCCCCCTCATATTATCGCAGTAAGACCACTTGTTGATGGAGTAATATCCGACTTCGAAGTTACTGAAGAAATGATCTCATATCTAGTAAAGAAAGCTGAGCTATATTCAAAAAAGATACTAGGTCCAAGAGTAGTGGTAGGAGTTCCATCAGGTGTAACTAATGTTGAAGTTAGAGCTGTAAAAGATGCAACAAGAAATGCAGGGGCACGTGAAGTATATATCATAGAAGAACCAATGGCTGGAGCTATAGGTATAAGACTACCAATACACGAGCCTATAGGAAGTATGATAATTGATATAGGAGGAGGAACAACAGATATCGCGATCATCTCTCTGGGTGGAATCGTTAGATCAAAGAATCTAAAGGTAGCAGGAGATAGACTAAACAACGATATCATCTCATACATTAGAAATGAATTTAAAATACTAATTGGAGAAAAGACAGCAGAGCATATTAAAATTACAATTGGTAATGCAATATCAAAAGAATCTCTAGAAACCACAGTTAGAGGTAGAGACCTAATTACAGGTCTACCAAGAGAAGTAGTTATAACCGATTCAGATATAAGGGAAGCTATAAGTGCATCTATTGAATCGCTAGTAGAATCAGCAAAAGAAGTACTAGAAACTACACCGCCTGAGATACTCTCTGATGTGATGAATAGAGGAATACACTTAGTTGGAGGAGGGGCTTTGATAAAAGGATTAGATATACTACTATCAAGTTCACTTAAACTACCAGTATATATTTCAGAAGATCCACTAACAGCTATAGCAAGAGGAACAGGTATAGTACTTGAGGATTTGGATAAGTATAAGGATGTATTAATACAAAACGAAGATGAGTTACGAACACAGAAGTAATGTAAGAAGAAATTCATTTCCTCTACCTATAAAGATTGCAATAATCGTTGCATGTCTGCTATTTGTAATATACCTAATCTTTCCAAATCTAATATCTAATATCGTATCAAGCATAGTTAGACCATTCTGGAGCAGTCCAAATGTATTACCAAATGTCTCTTTAGAATTACAAAATGCAACAATTAGAGAACTACAACAAGAGAATATAGAATTAAAATCAATTCTCAAAGCAAATGCTTCAACTACCGCACCTCATATGTACTATATCGTTAAGAAACCACCATTCACCGTATATGATAGCTATGTTGTTGATGTTAAGAGTAGTAATAACGTTATGATAGGAGATAGGGTATATGCAGTAGGAAATGTATTGATTGGTGAAGTATCAGAAGTAAATGCAGGTTTTGCAAAAGTAAAACTATATTCTTCATATGGGGAAAAGTTTGATGTATTAATCGGTAAAAAAGATATACAAGCAAGTGCACTGGGACAAGGAGGAGGAAGTTTTGAAGTGATCTTACCTAAAGATATCAAAGTATCAGAAGGAGACATTGTTACAGTGCCTGATTTCGGTACAACAGTATTTGGTATTGTTAAGAATATTAAGGTAGATCCAGCTCGTGCATTCTCTACTATATTGTTTACTCAGCCCATAAACATATACGAGCAGAAAGTAGTATTTATATACAAGAAATAGTATGAGAATATTCACCGCAATATTAATGATTGTATCTATAGTCTACGGATACTGGTGGCTTACATGGATACTAGCTATATCTTTCTTGCTGTACTTCCCATCATATTATGAAATTATAGTCTGGGGAGTGGTATATGATGCGCTATATGGACTTAATGTGCCCGAGCTATATAACATTAGATATATATTCAGTATATCGAGTATAATACTGTTTGTAATTGCATACTTTTTGCGAAAATACTTAATAGCATATGATGAGAACTAAATGGAATAGAAGAAAGAACACAGAAATTCATCCAGATGAAATTTTTTTTGATTCTCATAACTCATCAAAATTTGATGGACAACAATTTGAAGGAAGACTAGAGAAACCAATTTCAAGACTTAGTTTATCATTAATACTTTTGGTATTTGCACTAATCTTGATTAGCTTCATTAGTAAGATATGGGTATTACAGATTAATAATGGAGAATTCTATGCACAGAAGAGTGAGAATAACAGACTAAGGCATACACCCGTGTTTGCTGTTCGAGGAGTTATATACGACAGAAATGGAGAGCCTCTAGCTTGGAACGAACCAAGTGATGATCCAGATATATTTAACAGAAAATACAAGGAAACAGAGGGACTGTCACATGTACTTGGGTATGTTCAGTATCCTTCCAAAGACAATGCTGGTTTCTATTACAAAGAAGATTTTGAGGGTATAGCTGGTATTGAAAAATATTTTAATTCAGAGCTACATGGAAAGAATGGAGTTAAACTTGTTGAAGTTAATGCTCTGGGAAAGGTTCAATCATCGAATGTAATTGATCCACCAAAGGAGGGTAAGAGTATATACCTATCAATAGACTCAAGGGTGCAGTCTGAGATGTATAGGGCAATAAAGGATGTTGCTGAAAAAGTAGGGTTTGCAGGAGGTGCTGGAGTTATGATAGATACTCTAACTGGTGAGGTTATAGCACTTACCAGCTATCCAGAGTATAGCTCAGAGGTAATGTCATCAAAGAAAGACAGTGCAAAGGTCAAATCATATTTAACTAGTAGTAGTAAGCCATTTTTGAATAGAGCTGTTGATGGACTATATACTCCAGGTTCCATTATCAAACCATACATGGCTCTAGCTGCTTTGAACGAAAATACAATCAGTCCAAGTACTCAAATATTGAGTACTGGGTCAATTTCCATACCAAACCAATACTATCCAGAACTTAAGACAGTATTCAAAGACTGGAAAGCACATGGGCTTGTTGATATGAGGCATGCCATAGCCGTATCCTCAGATGTGTATTTCTATGAAATTGGTGGAGGATATAAGGATCAAAAGGGATTAGGAATTGATAGGATAAATAAGTATATGAAAATGTTTGGTTTTGGAGAGAAGATAGAAGATTCATTTTTCTCTGGTAAAAATGGAACTGTACCAGATCCAGAATGGAAGAAACTAAATTTCAACGGAGAATCTTGGAACCTTGGAAATACGTATCACACATCTATCGGTCAATATGGATTCCAAGTTTCAGCGATACAGGTTGTAAGAGCTGTATCATCAATTGTAAATGATGGACTACTAAGAGACCCAAGCATAATTAAAGATCAAGTTGGAGATGTGGTAAGAAGTATAGAAATCCCAAAGGAGGATTTTACAGTAATTAAGGAGGGAATGAGACTGGGAGTCTTAAGTGGTACCGGTACATCACTTAAAGTACCATATGTTGATGTTGCATCTAAATCAGGTACTGCAGAACTCGGGGCAAGTAAGGATAAGGTTAACTCATGGATGACAGGATACTTTCCATACAAGAATCCTAGATACGCTTTTGCAATGTTAATGGAGAGTGGATCAGTACATAACCTAATAGGTGCTGGTGCAGCTATGAGAGAGGTACTGGATTGGATGAGTATCAATACACCGGAGTATTTCAAATAGGTATTTATCTAGGTGTAAATATAAAAAAGAGGCACCGAATCATTGGTGCCTCGTGCTATTCGGTTCATCGCCGAATTTTGAAAGGATACAGAACTATCGACAGAATCACGTTCAGGGTGAACCATATCGGTAGAACGACGAATACCATCAAGCCTTTGCCTAAGGCTGTTAGGCAAGTTCTCACATCTAATAGTGTATATTTTTAAGACTGATATGACAATACTAGCGTTTGGATATGGAGTATATACTTTATGTTTAAAATAGGGTATTATATAGCTCTAACAATTTAAATAACTAATAACATGAGTGCAGAAAAACAATATCTTACAAGCGAGAAAATGCAGGAATTTAAGAAGGAATTGGATTTCCTTAAGACAGAGAAGAGAAAGCAGGTAGCAGAAAGTCTAGAATATGCTAAGAAACTAGGAGACCTTTCAGAGAATGCAGAGTATCATGATGCAAGACAAATACAGGCAGAAGTAGAGGATAGAATTAACCATATTGAGAATCTACTTAAAACAGCTTCAGTTCTAGATTCAGTGGCGGTAGTTGGTGCAGTAGGTATTGGATCACAAGTAAAGGTGCAAAAGGAGGGAGACAAGGAAGCAAAGAATTATAAGATTGTAGGTTCAGAAGAGGCAGATATGGTACAAGGTAAGGTCTCAAACCTATCACCACTAGGATCAGCTCTACTCGGAAAGAAGAAGGGAGATAAGGTAAGTGTAAACACACCAAACGGAAAAGTAGTATATACATTGTTATCAGTTTAATTTAAATAAATGGCATCAATTGATGAATTAAGATCCATAAGACTCGCAAAACTAGAGCTATTAAAGAATGCAGGAATGAATCCATTCCCAGCAAAGATTCCTCGTACATTCTGCCTAGCAGATGCGAAGAATAGCTTTGACGAATACGTAAAGGATAACAAAGAAGTGTCTCTTGCAGGGAGAATAATGGCAATACGTGGACAAGGAGCTATACTCTTTGTTGTTCTTTATGATGGAAAAGCAAAGTTTCAAGCTGTGCTAAAGAAAGATGAGATTGATGAAAAACTATTCCAGCTATTTACTGACGCTGTTGATATAGGGGATTTCATTTCAGTAACCGGTACATTCTTTACAACTCAGAGAGGTGAGCAAAGTCTGTTAATTAAAACTTGGACAATAGCAACTAAGACCCTACTACCACTTCCAGAGAAATGGCATGGAATTAAAGATGATGATGAAAGATACAGAAAGAGATATCTAGATATTTTGATGAATGAAGAACTACATGATCTTTTCATTAAGAAGAGTAAGTTCTGGGATGTAACAAGAAACTTTCTGAAGGATAAAGGATTTCTTGAAGTTGAAACTCCAACACTAGAGTTAACAACTGGAGGAGCAGAAGCTACACCATTTAAGACTCACCACAATGACTACGATCTAGATGTATATCTACGTATATCAGTAGGAGAATTATGGCAAAAGAGACTTATGGCTGCAGGTTTTCCAAAGACTTTTGAGATAGGGAGAGTGTATAGAAATGAGGGATCAAGTCCAGATCATCTACAGGAATTCACTAATATGGAATTCTATTGGTCTTTTGCTGATTACAAGGATGGAATGGAGTTAGTGCGTGAGATGTATATAAAGATCGCACAAGAAGTATTCGGTACTACAAAGTTTACTACTCGTGGACATAGTTTCGATATGGCAGATA
>CAZBLC010000016.1:0-9856 GCA_964492835.1 uncultured Candidatus Saccharibacteria bacterium | reverse complement strand
ATGAAGCTGGAATTGCTAGTAATCGCAGGTCAGCTATACTGCGGTGAATACGTTCTCAAGTCTTGTACTCACCGCCCGTCAACTCAAGGGAGTTGGGAATACCCGAAGTCTGCGCTAGTCGCGGCCTAAGGTAAGCTCAATGACAGGGAGTAAGTCGTAACAAGGCACGGGTAGCGGAAGCTGCTCGTGGATTATTTCAATTTGATCAACGATAGTTATCCTTTGGATAACTAATCTTACCGAGTCGATTGTTTACTATAATTTATTATAGGAAAACCAAAAGCATTGCTCTACACTTTTATGTGAGCACTCAGTCCGCGAGAGAAAGGACATAGGTCGGTACCCTCTATAGAGGTACTGACCGGATGAACGGAACAAAATAAAGGACAGTTTGTTTCAAAATATCAAAAGCACCTACATAAGGGTGATTTTGTGTTTACTTGACAACTAATATGTAAAGTTGTAGTTTTAATATAGTCGCTTCCGTAAAACCCTTGATGGTTCATTCCTATGCTATGAATGGAATGTTGGAAGTAAGAGCTCTCTGTCGTCCTATGAAAACAAGAGCCGATATAGACGAGATAGACGGAATGTTTGATAGCCTCGCTCCCACAGTAAGCGAAATCAGGGAACGAAGAATCGAACAAGCTTTGGACCGTGCGTGGGATTTTATGCGCAATAGTCCGAAGTATATCGCTGCAGTAGTATTATTTCTTACTGCATTCTACATCTTTGCCTCTATGGCAGGTGTCCTGAACGATGGTTAGTCGTTTGGGGAGTTAGCCCCCGGATTCGATCCGGGGGCTTTATCTTTTCCTCATTTCCTGATATATTACTTTTTACACACATGCGCGTGTAGCTCAGTTGGTAGAGCATTCGACTGATACTCGGGGGGTCCCAGGTTCGAATCCTGGCACGCGCACAGAATATTTCACATGCTAAATTCTATTTCAAAAAAGAGTCAGTTAGAAAAATGGAATGAGGTATACGAAGACGAATCAAAGATTTTACCTTGGACTGGTCTTTCATTTTCAAGTGTGGCTGAAAAGTACCTGAACTTACTTGATAAGAAAGAGTGTATTCTAGTTACTGGTTGTGGTATTGGCGATACTGCGAATAATCTTTACCTAAGAGGGTTCAATAAAGTTATAGGTACAGATATATCAGATGTTGCTATTCAACGAGCGCAAAAAACTTTTCCATATATATCGTTCAAGACAATTCCAACTGAAAAACTTGATGATGATTTAAAATTAGTTAACGTAAATACAATCGATTGGCTAAACTTGCATCAAGTTGAACCAGAATCATTAAGACCATATATTCTTTCTTTGATTGGAGTTTCTAGATCTGTATGTATAGCATGGATATTTCATGAGGGAGAGGAGAAGAATAAGTCATATGTGCACGAAGGTAATATATACTTCCATAATCCTAAAATACTATTGGATCTTTTTATAAAGCATGGTTTTAAATTGGTTGACGATGGCAAAACCGATTTCATTTCATCTGGTGTAAACAAAGTTAAACATTGTATAATTACGCAAACTTATGTTAAATCCTAAAAAGAATGTATTGGTAATTGGCGGTACTGGAATAGTGGGTAAGCCTGTGGTTATGAGGCTTTTAGGCGAGGGCAAATACAACATATATTCTATCGCATTAGAAGAAGCAAATTTCCCTTCAACAGTAACACAGTATGTGGTAGATAGAACGACAGAGGAATATGTAAAAATAATAGAAAGACTTAATTCAGAAATTGATGTTTGGGATGCTGTTATTGATATTGTGTCATTCAGTGAAGAAAGTGCAAGAAGTACCTACACACTTTTTAAGAACGACGCACAGCATATTATTACACTGAGTACTAGCTTAGTATATAACCGTGAAGCTAAAAATCTTGACCCAATTTCTGAGGATGTCGATCTTGCGCCAGAAGGATCTTTTGGTGGTTATGTGGATGGTAAGGTCAAACTAGAAAGATTTTGGAAATCTGTTACTGATGTAAATTGGACTCTGTTAAGACCATACCACATTCTAGGTGCAGAATCATTGCTTGGTTGCATTCCTGAACACAACCGAGACCCTAAAATTATACAAAGAATAAGAAATTGCGAGAGTTTGAAATTATGCAATGGTGGAGATATAGAGTTCAACTACGTACATCCTAAAGATATTGCGGTGGCTATTAGTAAAATTATTGGTCAGCCTAAGACTTTTAAACAAGCATACAATCTAGTCAATCCAAAGGCAGTATTTGCTAAGGATTATTATGCTGAGATCGCAAAACAGATTGGTTGTACTATAAAAATTGAAAACATACCTATGGACGTAGTTTGGGGTGAAATGAAGGGTTGGGAAATGACGACCTTACCGCATGTTTATAGCATGCAAAAAATGCAGAATGATATTGGCTTTACTCCAAATATCAGTCTAGATGAATGCATTAGTGATGCTATTAAATATCCGGCAGTAGTGTCGGAAAACATAATTCCTGTCCATCAAAGGATGAATAAACTACCACAACCAAACAAGATCAGCTGGTTAAGATAGTAAGCTTAATTGAGGCTTATATGTGCTACAATTAGTATATATGAAAACAACACCAAAAGACTTCTTCCTTCATTTAGGAGCAACAGTGACATTATTCACCGTAGTAGGAGCTTTAATTAACCTATCCTTCAGTATCATCAACTATTACTTTCCAGATGTACTAGCTGGATCATTCTATGCAAACTCAATAGCTTGGCCAATATCTCTACTAGTTGTCCTAGTACCAGTATTGTATGTAATTGAGTGGTATATAGAAAAGGATATTAAGGCAAATCAAGAAAAGAAAGATTTATGGGTAAGACGCTGGAGAATATTCATTACAATATTCCTTACAATAGTTTTGATCGCAGGAGATCTAGTAACTTTAATTAATACATATTTAAATGGAGAAATTAGTACAAGATTTGTACTAAAGGTTGTACTAATTCTAGTTATTTCATCTTCAGTCCTTAAATACTATTTCTTCAGTCTAAACGAGGATATGAAGTGGTCTAGACTCGTTAAGAAAACAGTTCCTTGGTTCGGTATAGTACTAACTCTAGCGGCAGTGATAACTGGATTCATTGTTGTGGGTTCACCAACAAAACAGAGAAACATTAGATTTGATAATCAGAGAGTAGGTGATCTACAGAATATACAGTGGCAAGTAGTCGGATACTATCAGCAAAAGAACAAACTACCAGGAAATCTAGATGCACTAATTGATCCAATATCAGGAACAACTATACCTAATGATCCTGAGACAGAATTACCATATAAGTATACTGTAACTAACAATACTTCATTCAAGATTTGTGCAACATTTGCTCTACCTGTACAAAATATAGATGGTAGAGGTGCATATTATGGTGGAGGCTATGATGTTGCTATGTCGTATCCATCATTTGGAGTAGACGAGAACTGGAAACATGAAGCTGGAGAAGTGTGTTTTGACAGAAAGATTGATCCGGAGAAATATCCTCAGATAAAGTATTAGTAGTTTTTGCAATATACCCTAAATTAGGGTAAGATTGTTAACTATGAATAAATTTAAAAAAGCAAAGATATTAGCAAAGATTGCTGATAATCGTTCTGAACCAAGTTACCTAAAGTCATTATTCGATGCTGGAGCAGATATTGCTTGGCTAAACACAGCTCACCAAGACGAGCCAGCTACTCTTGAGGTAATGAACAAGATCAAGGCAATTACTACTAATGTGCCTATAATGATCGATACAAAGGGCCCTGAGGTGCGTATAAAGGACATTACAACGCCTTTTGAGGTTAAGGCTGGAGATTCACTCATCTTCACTGGAGACCTGTCATATACAGGACCTAATGTGGTTCACGTAACATATCCTAACTTCCATAATGAAGTACCAGTTGGAGAAGTGGTTCTATACGATGATGCGTCAATTGAGACAATTGTTGAAGAGAAACTAGAGAAGGGAATTAGATGTGTAGTTAAGAACGGAGGACTAATCAAGAACAAGAAGAGTCTAAACATTCCTAATGTTCACATTAAGCTACCAGCACTTTCAGAAAAGGATAAGAGCTTCATACACTTCTGTGCAAAGAATGATGTAGATTACATCATCCACTCTTTTGTTAGAACAAAGGAAGATATTTTTGAGATAAAGGAAATTACAAAGCAGTATCCAGCATATACAGGTAAGATTCTTGCAAAGATTGAGAACAGAGAAGGATTTGATCATATTGAAGAAATTCTAGAGAACTGTGAAGGACTAATGGTTGCTCGTGGAGACCTAGGAGCAGAGGTTCCTCTAGAAGAACTACCATACATGCAAAAGAAGATGGTAGAAGCATCACTTAGACATGGAAAGTATTGTATCGTTGCTACTCAGGTTCTTGAGAGTATGATAAAGAATCCAAGACCAACTCGTGCTGAAGTTACAGATATTGCTAATGCAGTACTTGATGGTACAGATGCAATCTCAATGTCAGGAGAAACAGCATATGGAGATTACCCACTAGAAGCTACAAAGCTTATGGGACGTGTTATGGCTTACACAGAGAAGATGAGAGATAGCTTGATACACTTCACTCAACTACCAACAAATACATCAAAGGCATTTACTGATGCAAAGAAAATTGTTGATCTAGCTGCAAAAGAAAATGCTACATCAATATTCATCTCTACTTCAGACATTGCAATCGTTCGCGCAATGGCAGCATACAGACCTACAGCAACTGTATTTGCAGGGTGTACAAATGAAAAGGATCAGAGAGAACTAAGACTAGCTTACGGAGTACTAAGCTTTACAGTTAAGACAACTGATGTAAAGGAGCTAGCAAGTAACGCTAAGGATGTTCTAAAGGGAGATGATAAAGTAGTGGTTGTGGATGTAAATGGAGCAGCTTCAGTGAAGAAATTCGCGGAAATTGCATAGTTATCCCCACGAAATAAAATCCGGATAAAATTATTATGAAATATGCCCTTGTGGGCATATTTTATTTCTCCCATAATTAATGGATGATAAAAAATATTAATAAACAATATAATAACGTAGATACAAATCTTTTCTTGGATAATACAAACAGGGAATACATATTAAAAATACATGATTTACCAATTGATAGTAGACCAAGAGAAAAGTTAATTAAAAGAGGTCCAGAATCATTGTCATTACAAGAATTGCTTTCAGTAATATTAAATACAGGTACGAAAAGTGAGGGAGTATTAGAGATGTCTTCGAGGATAATACATGAGTATGGAGAGAAGAGTATAATGTCCGAAACTGATGTAAATGAACTATCAATAGAGCTCAACATACCAATTGTTAAAGCATGTCAGATTGCAGCCTGTGGAGAGATCGGTAGAAGAATATATTCAAAGAATGATTACGGCTTTTCAGTCATCCGTACAGCAAAGGATGTATTTGAATACCTTAAAGAAATGCACTCATTACCAAAGGAGCATTTAAGAGGACTGTATCTAAATAGCCATAACAGGGTAATACACGATGAAGTTATATCTATAGGTACTATAAACACAAACATAGTACATCCTAGGGAAGTGTTTAGACCAGCAATCGAACATAATGCTGTAGCTGTTGTACTTGCACATAATCACCCATCAGGGATAGTTACACCAAGCACACAAGATCAAGAAATTACTAATCAATTAATTGAAGCTGGAAAGATACTGGGTATAAATGTACTAGATCATGTAGTCATTACTAAAAATACTTTTATGAGTATTAATGCTAAATATAATTAAATGAAAACATATACAATAACATCACCATACATAGATGGAATACTGTCGGACGATCAGTTGTACTTTGAAGGAGTCAGTAGACCAAATGAAATATATACCATTAGAGATGGAGGTATAGATCAGAATACTAATATAGATATTCTAGAGAAATATTTTAACGATCTATACAATCTCTTCCTAAGAAAGCTATCCTCATTTGCTATGTTTGAAAAGTCAGAGGATGAAGAGGTAATTAAGATGCAAGCATTGCTACAGGAGCTCGTAAAAGTAAAGAAAATGATACTAAATGCATCAGTTGATACAGATGACAATTTAGTATAATGTGTAATTGTGAACTACAAGGAATTCTTCAATAAAAAGCGTATAGCAGTAATAGGACTCGGTCCTCATGGTGAAATGCTACCTGATATTAAGTTTTTAATCAGGAATAAGGCAAATGTAGCCATATACGATATGAGGAGTGAGAAGAGGATGAAGGACTATATAAATAACCTTAAAGATTTTGGTCTGGATGTATACACATTTGGTAAGATAAAGGACGATGAATTATGTAATTTTGATTTAATTATTCTTTCTCCAGAAATATCTAAGAAATCCTCTTTCCTTAAGAAAGCTATACAGAAAGAAGTACAAATTGAATATCCTGAAACTCTGTTCTTCAAACTCTCTCCACCAATAACTTTAATTGGAATATTAGGACTATACGGTAAGACAACAATACTTAATATAATACATAACCTACTTAAGAAATCTTTTGAGAACTACAAAAATCAAGGATTGTTTGTAATTGATCCAGATTCAAATAGCGGAGCATTAACTCATCTTAAAAAGATCAAGAAAGATGATTTAGTAATTGCTCGTATACCAGAGAATATGATGTCTCACTATCACGACATACATATCAGTCCTCATGTTGCAGTAATTACTTCAAAAATAGATTTCGATATTCTAGACTATCAAACATATAACAACTTCATTGTTGCATCTGATAAGGTAGTTGACTATATCCGAGAAGAAAAAGGGGGAGTATTGAAAGCAAAAATACTTAGAACCAGATCAAGCATGATACCTCATGATTGGGTCATAAATACTAAGGGAATACATGACAGGGACAATATATCCTTGATTCTACAGACTTGTGAATTGTTTAAAATCTCTCCAGAGACAGTTAGAGAGGAAATAGAGAATACACTAAGCATAAAGGGATGTCTTGAGTTTGTTAAAAAAGTATCAAATATTGAATTCTATAACGACTCAAATTCAGTAACTCCATTCTCTACGATATCAGCTATAAAATCATTTAGTGATAACAATATAGTTTTAATAATTGGAGGAGCATACACAGGACATGATTACACTGAACTCATAAAGAGTATAAAGGACTATGTAAGTACAGTAGTCCTAATTGCTGGAAGTGGTAGCCTTGGTATACGTGAAGGTATATCTGAAATAGAGAATATAAATTTCATTCAAGCACTTTCACTAGAAGATGCAATTACTAAATCACTAGAAGTAGCGGATAAGGGAAGTAGGGTGGTATTTAGTCCAGGATTTGAAGCTGTTGGAGTGTTCATCTCACGTAAGGACAGAGGGGAGCGATTTATAAAATTGGTGAAATCTCTCTAATCCCCACATATCATACACACAACTGATCCATTCCATTCTCTTCCTGTATATACTGCTTGCATAAGTCCAGCAACTGACAGAGCGCTGTTAGTTGAGATAACTACATCAGTATTCTTAAGTACTAACTCTTGCGCAACAGATATCTGTTCATTTGACGCTATCCACGCACTTCCGTTATTCTCCTTAATTAAATTAATTAATATATCCTTTCTAATTGCACTTTGATCAACGATAGCATCAGCTATAGATAGTTCATCAATTGGTAGATCGTCAATTAATTCATTAGCTATCGGATGACAAGACGATGTCTGTACAATATGCACTTCTATCTTTCTGTTACTCTTCTTAAAGAACTCTGATAGAGCTTGTGCTGTTGTACCGGAAGAGGTACCTATAAACACAGCACTTAGATCGGGTATTTCAAGTAATTCATTAGCTAGAGACTCGTATCCCAATATAGCGCTATCATCAGTCGACTGACGCAGTGCCTTAACACTAGGATCTTTAGTGATATTAAACAGAGTTTGTATTGGCCTATCATGAGAAGTGATAGTTATCTGATCATTCTTAAATTGCTCAAGCTTCCTTAACTTCTTTGTAGTTATCTTCTGCCCAACAAGAATATCAAGTTTAATCTTGTTAAAATTACCTTTGTTAAGCTTCTGCACATGAAAAGCAGCAGCTAATGCAGCATTACCAGAGGATGAAATAGCAAAATGATTAATATCTTGCTTAACATACAAATCAATCATAACAGGTATAGATCTACCCTTATGTGAACCATACGGATGAAGATCTTCTCTTTTCAAGAAAAGAGACTTCATTTCAAGCGATTCTGCCAATTTAGGATATGATTCCTGTCTCGTTATCATGTTGATATATTACACCATTTTAGGTAGTATTAGTAGATAATAGTTATACAGAATATATATGAATGCAATTTGTCCAGAATGTAAAAATCAAATAGACCTTACAAGATATCCATTAACAAAAGAGGGTATGGTTATAGAGTGTAATCACTGCGGTATTACTTTAGCGGTTAAGAAGATTGAGAACAATACTCTAACTACTGAGATTGTTGATGAAGGGAAGTAATTACTTCCTCAATCATCCCCCTAAACCCATGAGATCCAAGAAAGGCGATAACATCACCTTTTTTTGTGTTACCAATTAAGTATTTAACAAGCTCAGTATCATCCTCAATATACATAGCATTAGTATGAGTCTTTGATATTACTCTACTCAACTCCTCACCCTCCATTGGCTGTTCACTAGCATTCTCAGCTACCTTAAGTTTTGTAAGACGTGGGATAACAACAGTATCAGATGAATTAAAAGCGTTATCATACTTAGCCATAGACTCACGACTTCTACCACCAATGTTTGGTTCAAATATAGTTACAATTTTTCCAGAATATATACCTCTTAGATTCTTAAGCACAGTACTAGCTTTCTCTGGAGAGTGAGCAATATCATCAAATATAGTTATATCCCCAACATATCTCTTCTCCAGTCTTCTCTTAAGTCCTTTGAATTCAGAAATTGCCTGAACGATAACAGTAGTATCAATACCAAGTTTATGTGCCATAGCAAAACATCCAGTAATATTTTCAGCTTGGAAATCACCAATCATATTTGAATGTATATCTATACCGTTAATCTTAAAATGCAAACCACTACCATCCTGAACAATATCTGAGTAAACATATTCACAAGTACTCTTACCATACCAGATAGCGTTTGTAACCAGTTCCTTAACCTTAATATTGTCACTGTTTGCAACTATGAATCCAGAGTCAGGAATGTTTGAAATTAGACTCCTAAATGCATCGAAATAGCTTTCTTCAGTAGGGTATAGGTCAGCATGATCCCAAGATACAGCTGAGAGTAGGATATGAGTAGGTTTGTAATATACAAATTTAGGAGTCTTGTCTGTTGGAGAACTCTTGTATTCATCTCCCTCAAAAACACTGTATTTACTATCAGTAAGTTTTGCAGATGCAGGATGAGATAGCGATACACCACCAAACATATATGTAGGATCAAGTTGTGCTTTCTCTAGAATGTATGACAGAAGAGCAGTAGATGATGTCTTACCCCAAGTACCAGTAGCTACGATAGAATATTCCTTAACAAAGAATTTACCAATAGCTTCAGCAAAAGAATATATAGGTATATTATTTTCTTTAGCAAAAATAGTTTCAGGATTTGATGTACCTGATGCAGTACCAACAATTACAATATCGGGCTTACCCATACTCTCAGGATGCCAACCAGCATAAAATGATATACCGTGCTTCTCTAGTTCAGTAGATACAGGAGGGAAGAACCCTTTATCAGATCCTGTAACCTTATAACCCCTATCATGAAAAGCAATGGCTAGGGCACTGGTCGCTACTCCACAGATACCTATTACATGTATATGCTTTAATTCTGAATTCATTAAATCATTATACT
>CAZBLC010000015.1:0-10191 GCA_964492835.1 uncultured Candidatus Saccharibacteria bacterium | reverse complement strand
TATTTCCATCCTTGAATGTAATGGCATTAGGTTCAACCTTTGTAGCTATAGAGTTCGTAATTACATTAATTCCAATTTCCTTAAGTTCCTTCATGGCGATGTCTCTCATCTTTTGAGGGAATTGAGAAATAACATCAGGAGTTGCTGTTACAAGATTAACTACTACATCATTTTTTGAGAACTTGGAATTCTTATAGTATGAAGAAATGATAAGTTGCATGAATTCATATAGCTCAGTAGCTAGCTCGACACCAGTAGGTCCAGCACCTATGACGGTAGTTACCAATAGGTCTTTGTTGTCAGTACTTACTGCAGTATCGATTGTGTCTATAACATGATTACGTATAGATATAGCGTCATCTAGATTCTTTAGGGTAAAGCAATGTTCTTTAGCGCCTTCTGTATTGAAATAGTTTGTTTCAGCTCCAGTACCGATAACCAGATAGTCATAGCTATAACTAGATTTAGTTGTAGTAACAGTTTTTGTATTTGTATCTATAGAAATTGCGGTATCCTCAACCACATTCACACAGCTACCCCTAAATACCTCACGTATAGATTCAGTAATACTGTCAGGAGTAAGTCCACCTGTGGCAACTTCATGTAGTAGCGGGGTAAAGAGGAAATAATTGGATTTATTAATAACCGTAACGTTTACGTCACAATTCCTGTACTTCTTACTAAGGTATAGTGCTGTATATACACCACCAAACCCTCCACCGACTATAACTATACTCTTTTTTGTATCCATTGCTTCTCATTATACTCCAAATGCCATATAATATACACATGAAAAAAATAAAAGTTGCTATAAATGGTTTCGGTAGAATTGGAAGAGCATTCTATAAGCTGGCTAAGGAGAATCCTGAACTAGAAGTAGTTGCAGTAAATGACCTTACATCAAAAGAGAATGTTGAATATCTACTAAAGTATGACTCAGTATATGGACAATCTAAGCATACACTAGACGGAGTTAAATATATTAGCGAAAAGGATCCTACTAAGCTTCCATGGAAAGAATTAGATATTGATATAGTAGTTGAATCTACTGGATTGTTTACAAGTAGCGACAAGGCGCAGGCACATATCGTAGCTGGAGCTAAGAGAGTTGTAGTTACTGCCCCTATAAAAGATGACAATATGTCAGTTGTTAAGGGAGAGACTGTACTTATGGCTATGAATGAGGACAAGCTATCATCATGCCAGATATCATCTAATGCAAGCTGTACTACAAATGCCGGTAGTCCTCTCCTTGCAATATTAGATGAAGCTATTGGAGTTGAAAAGGCACTTCTAAACACTGTTCATGCATATACCGCTAGTCAATCAATTGTTGATGGACCAAGTAAAAAAGACATGAGAGAGGGAAGAGCTGCAGCACAAAACATAGTTCCTTCTTCAACCGGAGCTGCTATTGCAGTTACGAAGATAATGACAAATCTAACAGGACTATTTGATGGTATATCTATCAGAGTGCCAGTAGTATCAGGATCCATTGTAGATATAACTTTCATTTCAAAGAAGAATACTACAACTGAAGAAGTAAATGAGATACTAAAGAATGCATCACAAAATCCTAGATGGAAAGGAATATTTACAGTTACAGAGGAGGATCTAGTGTCTTCAGACATAAAGGGTAATCCTCATGCATCAATTGCAGATCTAGCGTTTACTAGAGTTGTAGGAGGTAATCTAGTTAAGGTACTGGCTTGGTATGATAATGAGATGGGGTATACAAATACGTTGGTTAGACATGTAGTGGAGGCGGGGAGATTAATTTAATTATGAATAATACTAAATATAAAGGTTTTACTTTAATCGAACTACTAGTAGTTATATCTATAATAGGTCTACTATCCTCTGTAGTACTTGCAAGCTTAAGTACAGCAAGAACTAAAGCAAAAGATTCTTTTTTAGTGCAGCAAGCAAAACAAATTCAGAATATTATGGCCTTAAAGTATTCTGAGTCAGGAAACTATTCAGGAATGCAATCTAGTTGGTTGATAGAAGATGTAGGGGGTGTATGCCCTGACGCAAAAATAAACACATTTGATATTAAATATCGTGATCAAATAAATTCTATCTGTGATAAGATCAATGATAATCTCTCATTTACTTCGGGTAACAGGTTCTATCTAGGAGCAATAACTCCAAACTCACAGCCATCTACTAGTGCGTACACCGTCATAATTCAACTAAGTGGGACCAACAGATATATATGTATAGGTCATAACGGAAAGACATCTATCGCTCAGTACACAAACGATAATGGTTGGAATAATCCTGGCTGCTACGCCGATACATCAAATATATAGCATTTAAATATATACCGGATTGTGATAGTATATCCCTATGAAAATACTACTAGCCGCAGATCATGCAGGATATGCATTAAAAAATACAATTAAGGAGTACTTAGTATCCGAAGGCTTTACTGTAGAAGATATGGGGGCTCATACACTAGTACCTGATGATAACTATCCAGAAATCATGCTTCCAGTAGCTATGAGAATACTTAACGATTCAAGTGATACTAGAGCTATAATCTTTGGCAAGAGTGGAAATGGAGAAGCAATAATATGTAACCGTCTACCTGGAGTTAGAGCAGCTGTATACCACGGAAAGAACCTAGAAGCAGTAAGGCTATCAAGAGAGCACAATGATGCCAATGTTCTTTCTATAGGTGCTCACTTTGTAGATGAAGAAGAAGCAAAACTCGCTGTACAGCTATTCATATCAACTCCATTTAGTAATGATCCACGTCATATCAAGCGTAATGATATGTTAGATACAATAGAATAATATGGAAATAGTACCAGCAATATTACCAAAGAATTTTAGAGAGCTTGAAGAAAAAACTGAAGCAATAAATGGTATTGCAGAACTAGTTCAAGTTGATATTTGTGATGGTAAGTACGTACCAACCATAACTTGGCCATATTGGAAGCAAGATCCTGACTTCGAGTCAATCCTTAAAGAAGAAAGAGGTATGCCTTGTTGGGAAACTCTAAACTATGAATTTGATCTGATGATTGATAACCCTACAGAGGATGATGCACGTAAGTGGCTATCAGCTGGAGCAGAGAGAATCACCCTACACCTAGCTAGTTCAAAGGACCTAAATCCAGTAATTGATGTACTAAGTGGATTAGTTAGTGTTGGAATTGCAATATCAGCGGGAGACAAGGTGGAGGATTTAGAGAAATATATTAATAAAATACAGTATGTACAGATAATGGGTATACGAAAGGCAGGGTTTCAAGGACAAAGATTTGAAAGTGTTACCTTTGAGATAATTGAGAAGGTAAAAAAGCTATATCCAAATATATTAATTCAAATTGATGGAGGTGTAGATATGGATAGTGCAAAAGAATTAAAGGATGCAGGGGTAAATAGATTGGTTGCAGGATCGGCGATATTTAATTCAGAAGATATTATAGATAGTTTTGAACAATTAAAAAATATTTAACATGGATTATCCAATTAAAAGTTTTTTACACGACTTTATCAGAATGATAAAGCCATACAAGGCTCCATTTCTCTGGGGTACTTTTATACGTGTAATAGGTGCCGTAATGGGTCTGTATCCAGCATATGCACTGTCTCTAACTGTTATATTTATAACTAAGTACAACAAAGGAGATGATCTTTTGCCGCTATACATAATATTCAGTACATGGGTTATATCATTTATAATCAGATATATCATATATTACTATTCCAAAATTCTTTGTATCAACGCTGGATATAAAGCCGCATTTGATGTAGAGAAAAAAGCATTAAATCATATGTCACTGGTTGATATTTCTTGGCACGAGAAAGAGAATACCGGTAACAAGGTAAAGAAGATTCAGAGAGGTACGGAAGGTATTGTTACAATATATAGACTGTGGGTCGTAAATATTGTAGATATTGTAGTTAATTTTATCGGTGTATTCTATATAGTATCAAGATTTGATAAGCTGCTATCGCTATATATAGTTATATATCTAGTAATATACTTCTCACTATCAACATTCTTTAGAAAACAAACAGTGAAAGCAAGTAAGGAGAAGAATATAAAGGAAGAAGAGTTCAGCGGATTCATCTTTGAGGTAATGAATAACATACGAAGTGTAAAAGTACTGGGAATGTCTACTCCTCTGCTCGGACACATCCAAAAGCTTAATAATGAACTGATACTACTCTTCAAAAAGAACCTATTCTGGTATCACTCAAACATTCTATCTAGATCACTTTGGCAAGGGATAGGTAGAATAATCTTACTGGCTTTCGTTATCAAAGGAATATTTAACGGTCAATATGAACTAGGTTTCTTTATTCTGTTCTACGGATACTTTAGTACAATAAGTACTTCGATAGAGGATCTATCATCTTCTACACAAGAAATATCCCTGGCAAAAGCGAATGCTGGTAGACTAATGGATCTATTTAAAGAAAAGATTAATATAGATAGCACTTCTGGTAAAGTAGATTTTCCTAGTGATTGGAATAGTATACGAATTATTAACCTATCATTCAGCTATGGGGATAACAAAGTACTTGACGATATAAGTTTAGAGATCAAGAAAGGTGAGAAAATTGGTATAGTCGGACTATCAGGAGCAGGTAAATCAACGCTATTCAAGCTACTACTAAAGGAATACGAGGATCCAAACAATACTATACACATCGGTGACACTCCATTAAATGAAATAAAAAGAACTAGCTATACACAACATGTAGCAACTGTTCTACAGGATACAGAAGTCTTCAATTTGAGCCTAAAAGAGAATATTGTCATCTCAAATCATAATGAGAGGGCTAATGACGGTAGTTTTAACAAGGCAATTACAATATCACATGTTGATGACTTTGTTCATAAGCTACCTATTGGTGTAGATACAATAATTGGAGAGAAGGGAGTAAAACTTTCTGGAGGAGAGAAGCAAAGACTAGGTATAGCTAGAGCTGTGTTTAAAAATCCTGAAATACTATTCCTAGACGAAGCCACATCTCATCTAGATGTAGAATCAGAACAAAAGATACAGGACTCACTAAAACACTTCTTCAAAGACGTTACTGCTATTGTTATCGCTCATAGACTATCAACTGTAAAAGAAATGGATAGAATTATAGTTCTTGAGAATGGAAAGATACTAGAAACAGGAAGTTTTGATGAGCTATATGCATCAGATGGTAGATTTAAGGAATTCTGGGACAAACAAAAGCTGTAATTGTTGAAAAGTAATTCAAGTGGTGTGGTATAATACTTACAAATGCCCACAGCACCACTTACAGATGAAAAAGCTAAACTACTTTTTGAAAAAGCTTACTATATTCGTCAATCTATAATCGAAATGTTAGTTGAAGCAAAGTCAGGCCATACAGCCGGGCCTCTTGATATGGTAGATATATTCTCATATCTGTACTTCCATGCACTAAAACATGATCCAAAGAATCCAAGTTGGGAGTATAGAGATAGATTGGTGCTATCAAATGGACATATTTGTCCTGTACTATATGCCACTCTAGCTCACGCTGGATATTTTGATGTTTCTGAACTAAAGACATTAAGAAAATACAAATCAAGACTACAAGGACATCCACATAGAGAATTTCTTAAGATTCTAGAGAACTCATCTGGCCCACTAGGCTCAGGTATATCACAAACTCTAGGTATGGCCCTAGCTGATAGAATGGATCTAGGAAGAACATCCAGTAGACAATTTGTTTGTCTTACAGGAGACGGAGAACTAGACGAAGGACAGAACTGGGAAGCTATTATGATGGCAGGAAAAGAGAAGTTACAGAATCTAACTGTAATTGTTGATAGGAACAACATACAGATAGACGGATATACAGAGGATATAATGCCATTAAATCCACTAGCAGATAAATGGAGAGCGTTTAATTGGCATGTACAGGAGATAGATGGACATTCATTTAGAGCGATTGATGAAGCTTGGAATCAAGCGATGTCTGTATTTGATAGACCTTCAGTAATAATTGCAAATACAATATCAAGTAAGGGAATACCAGAATTTGAGAAGAAGTACGAATGGCATGGAAAACCTCCGACAACAGCTGATGAGATATCCATAGCACGTAAATCACTTGGAATAAATATTACACCATAAACGTGATAAAATTTTGATAAAGTAATACTTTTAGTTATACACTTTACATCCCTATCTCGACTGCTAAAGTTATCCTATGGAGATAATCATATGGAATAACAGATTAGAAAAGTTTATTGATGGTCTAGATAGGGATACTCTACTACGAGTACTTAAAACAATTAACTTACTGAAAAAATTTGGTAATAAAATAAGCATGCCTGATTCTAAAAGCCTAGGCGATGGACTCTTTGAGTTAAGGATAGTTGGAAGAAATAGTATAAGGATCCTGTATGTCTTTCAAGATAATAAAGCATATCTTGTACATGGATTCGTTAAAAAAGTATGGAAAATTAATGTGCGTGATATCAAATATGCACGTGATATACAGAAGGAGATAAAACTACTTGCATAGTATAACATATATGTTATCATACTAATATGAAAACCTTTGAACAATTCGAACAAGAACAACTAAAAAAGACAGGGTATAAGCAAGCCTATGACAATCTCGAGGTTGAGTTTAAAATATATGAAGCTTTGATAATGGCACGTATGGATAAGAAGTTGACGCAAAGAGAACTAGCTGAGAAACTCGGCATAGCTCAATCAGCACTAGCACGTTTTGAGTCTGGAAGAACAAACCCAACACTATCTTTCTTACAAAAAATTACAACTGAACTGGGTTTGAAACTTACTATCAGTTAACCCTGTGCTATAATTAGTACATGATAAATCTTTCTCAAAAGTTGAATCCTAAGGTTCTAGATAAAGATGTGGAACTAATGCCAATACGAAAAGGATTTGGTGAAGGACTTTTACGTGCTGCAGAGATCGACAAAAGAGTAGTTGGACTATGCTCAGACCTTACTGATTCTACAAATATGAATATGTTTAAAGCAAAGTTTCCAGATAGGTTTGTAGAAATAGGTATAGCTGAACAGAATATGGCTAGTGTAGCCTCAGGTATGGCAGCGATGGGTAAAATTCCCTTTATAACCTCATACGCAATGTTTTCTCCAGGACGAAATTGGGAGCAGATACGTACAACTATTTGCTATAACGATAGACCAGTTAAAATAGCAGGATCACATGCTGGGGTATCAGTAGGTCCAGATGGAGGAACACATCAAGCACTGGAGGATATAGCCATAACTCGTGTAATACCGAACATGGTTGTAATTTCTCCATGTGATGCGATTGAAGCTAAGAAAGCTACAATAGTTTGTTCTCAAACTAAGTATCCAACATACATAAGATTAGCTAGACATCCTTCTCCAGTTATAACTACAGAAGATACGCCATTTGAAATAGGTAAAGCACAAACATTCTTTGAGCCAAAAGACGCAAAAAAAGCAGTAGTTGGTATTGTGGCAACAGGAGCATTGGTACATAAAGCACTACTAGTGGCAAATACACTAGAGAAAGAGGGAATTAGTGTAAAAGTAGCTAATCTAGCCACAATTAAGCCTCTTGATGAAGAATATATATGGAGATTAGCACATGAGACTGGTGCATTGGTTACTGTAGAAGAACATCAAATAGCAGGAGGAATGGGATCTGCTGTATCTGAATGCATATCTCGTCACTTTCCTGTACCCATAGAATTCGTAGGAGTAAATGATAGCTTCGGACAGTCTGGAACTCCTGAAGAATTGATTAAACACTACAAAATGGATGAAGAAAGTATACTGCAAGCTGTTAAGAAGGTTATCTTGCGAAAGAAATAATATCTGATATAGTATACGCTAATGAAATTTATTAATATACATTTTACTAAGATTGCGCTCGTTTGGAAAACCAATTCCAGAGTTAGTCTTTGTGATGTATCGAAATAGATAAATCCTAAAAACGAGCTCTGGAAAATCCAGAGCTCGTTTCGTATAGTGCGAAAGCTCTACAACACAAACATATTAGTGCTATGAGTATTATTGTTGATCCGAAGCAATTGCGTCGCAACACTCGCGGTGATCAGTTTGCTGGTCATCCGACACACGGTTCGGTTGGATGGATAGATATTGATGGTATCCAAACGGAGTTACTGTTCTGGGACAAGGCAGACAGGCGTGAATGGCTCACGAAAACTGAGTTCTGTGAAAGAAGAAGGTCATTGAAGGCAACAAATCTTGCCTTTTATCTACGTAATCCACACTTACTTGCTCAAAAAATACGCGACTCGAGGAAGCCTCGTAGGAATATGTTTAGAACATGCTGTGGTTGGTCAGAATTCGGTATTCCACACTGAGATAACACAATCTCTACATCACTGGTTCAACAGAATCAGTGATTTTTTATATATGTGGATAAAGCTCCTAAAAAGTGTCTTGCGAGAATGTCATATATAAACGATAATTATAGACAAATGCCCATTGCTTTTTATGCTTAAAAATAAACATTCTTTTAGATTCATAAAAGGAAATGTTAAAGACATTGATAATAGTCCTGTTTCAGAAAAACAGAATGATTTTCCTGTCGGTGTAAGTACTAGTTCCGATTCTGTCATTCAAGACAGTAATAAAAGATTTTTTCTAAAGGCTCTGGGTGTTGCTGGGGTAGGAGTTGTTGCATCACAATTACTTCCAAACAAAGCTTCAGCGTTAGTTATGGGTAGTACACCATCATCCAGTGTTGTCGGAGTAAAAAATTCATCAAATACGAGAATAAATCCAGCGACTGAAGATACTCTTTCAACACTTCTAACAGGACAAGGAGTTACAAAACTATCAATCAGTCTTGCTGCTTCAGGAAACGTAATTACTCCAGGTTCTGGTAATAAGATACGAGTGTATGCATCACGTTTTTCACTTACAGCAGATGCAACTTCAGTATCATTTAGATTTACTGCAGGAGGTACGGATCATGAAAAATATGTATCACCCAAAACAGGAGGACTATATGGAGCTAATAACCATCCAAACTATGTCGAGGGAGGTGTTGATGAAGTGCTGTACTGCGTAATTTCGGGTGCAACAACAGTACAGATTAATATAGATTATTTAGAAGTATAAATATATGGCATTACGAGCTGTCGAACATATTTTTAACGGATCAACTACACCGATTGCATCGTATGATTCTACGAAAACCAATCTTGGTACTTTAATGATCCAAAAAAGCGGTCCTAATCCAGAAGATAACTTCGTAGGCCCACTTCCTATTGCCATCGCAAGACCTGTAGAAGAATCTACACCGGTAGCTATGATGTACCCACACGTTATACCATTCAGTAGTACTATAGACTGGGTATTTATGATTGAGAACGCAGCAGCGGCTGCAAAGCGTATATTTCTGTATGAGTACGACAGGTCTAAATCCTTGTATAACTGGAAAGGATTCATAACAGCGACCACTCCTACCGCAACCAACGTAACTAGAGGATTTAGAGCGATAAGGTACTTGTATACAACCGGTACAGTAGCCGTAGCCGCACCTGTGAGTTTCTATTCAGCTGGTACATCAGTTGCACTTGCTGTTACAGGGGTAGTTACTGGAGTAGGTACGACTTTTGCAGCAACAATGGTTGGTAAAATGATCGGTTTTGGTAGTACAAACGTCAATTTAATCAACTGCTGGTATCCGATAATTACTTTTACATCGACAACATCAATAACAGTATCAGGAGCATCAAATGCAATCGCTGCATCCGCTAACTATGTTATAGCTTCATGCACAGTCACAGGTACCGGTACAGCATTTCAGACGGAAGGAATAGCGGCAGGAACAGCAACAACAGGTACAGCAGGAGGACTAGGACCAAGAATTGGATTTGGTTCTACTGATCCAACGCAAATTACTAACTGGTATCATATCGGAGCCATTGCGAGTGATACATCAATTAACCTAACTACATCCCCAGGAGTGATTCCTGCAGGTACTGCCTACGTTATCGAGGAGTTGAGGTTTGCTATCGCCCTTACAAACACTACTGTAGCTAATGGCGGACTTTATCTACTTAAAGGCGCAGGATTCCATGATTTTACAACTGCAGGTACTACATTTGCATCTATCGCCAGTTCAGTCGATGATCAACGTGGAGTTTACTGGCTCGCCGACATGCCAACAGTAACCAACACAGCATCCTGTGGCCTAGCAC
>CAZBLC010000014.1:9339-11016 GCA_964492835.1 uncultured Candidatus Saccharibacteria bacterium | reverse complement strand
TGGTGACCCTACAGGGAATCGAACCCTGGTTCTCACATTGAAAACGTGATGTCCTAACCGTTAGACGATAGGGCCAATAGCACAATGAAATACTAACATATTTTTAAAAAATGGCAAAAATGTTACAATATATGACATTAAAATTAATTATTAATATATGAAAGGATTTATTGAATTCATTCGTACTCAAGGTGTTGTTGGACTAGCTGTTGGATTTATCCTAGGTAAAGCTGTATCTGATGTGGTTGCATCTATAGTTAACGATCTAATAAATCCAATCATTGGTATCGCTTTAGGTAAGTTTGGTGATCTCTCTGCCCTGTCTCTACATGTGCTATCAGCCAACATTACATATGGTAAGTTCATTAGTATATTAATTAACTTTTTCATAATAGCTTCTGTTGTATATTTTGGAGTTAAGAAGCTTGGACTTGATAAGTTGGATGCACCCAAACAATAATGATTGTATATATTACAAGTATAGTCTGGGGTATATTAATTGGACTTGTTTCAGCAATTCCTGTTGGACCTGTTGGTATTATCTGCTTCCAGAGAGCATTAGCTAAGAACAGACTATCTGGTCTTGTTACTGGTCTCGGTTCTTCTTTTGCTGATGCACTACTTGCTTCAGTTGGAGCTTTTAGTATTACTGTAGTCTTTACCTTCATTAAGCATCAGCATGATAGCTTACGAGTTGTTGGTGGTATATTTCTACTAATTTTGGGATATATTGCCTTTACATCAAAACCCAAGACAGAGAAGGTTAAGGTACATAATGCCATAACCAGAATACAAGAGTTTCTATCTGGCTTCATACTAACAATTACAAACCCCCTTACAGCAGTAGTATTCTTTGTTGCATTCGGTAATGTGAGTCATAAGATTGGTGGAGGGTTTGATGTAGCACTAATGTTTGTTATCGGTATATTCATTGGAGCGAATATCTGGTGGTCTCTACTCACCCTAATTGCAGACAAGGTGGCACATAAGGTGAGTCACGATAACATATACGTAATTAACAAGATATTCGCTGTAGCCATTATACTTTTTGGTTTCTTTGTTCTAGGAAGTGCATTGATTTAATTTTTTTGATATATTCTTAGACGTATTGGGCGGTTAGCTCACCTGGTAGAGCGCATCATTGACGTTGATGAGGTAACAAGTTCAAGTCTTGTACCGCCCACAATAGTTTGACTCCCCATACCAAAAATGATTTACTTGTATAGGTAAACACCTTAACACAAGGAGAAACATGCCCAAGCTTCTCATTGCAGGTAAGCCAGATTTCACATCAAGGATTGTAGGGTTACTGCATCCTATGAGAGGAAAGTTCACAATAACTAATCCTCACCCTTCTGCAATTGCAGAGATTGCAGTCAAAATGGAGACCGAAGGTCATCCATTCGATGCAATCATTGTCTTCAACAGGATGTGTCCGACCTATGGACATCTACTACCTCGCACAATCAAAGAGCGAGGAGGATGCACACCTGTGATTGTGGTATGTGAACTACAAGATGAAAGATTTTTTGGGTATGACTGTGTCATGCTCTTCTCAGAAAATTTAACCAGTGGAACTCTAAGAACTGGTATTGAACGTTGCGCAAGGGTGACCTAGTGTCCCCCTTTTTTCTTTTTAAATACATTTGCAAGTTATATTAATGAAGGCTAATATAG
>CAZBLC010000014.1:0-9239 GCA_964492835.1 uncultured Candidatus Saccharibacteria bacterium | reverse complement strand
CCCCTTTTTTCTTTTTAAATACATTTGCAAGTTATATTAATGAAGGCTAATATAGTTTTATGATTACCTTAGGAATTGAGACGAGTTGTGATGAGACAGCTCTATGTATACTTGAAAGTAAAGATGGTAAGTACCGAGTGTTGAGTAACATAGTTCATTCACAAATAGACCTACATAGAGAGTATGGAGGTGTATTCCCTATGCTTGCAAAGAGAGAGCATATTAAGAATCTACCAGTTATATATTCTGAGGTCCTAAAGAAAGCTAGTATTGAAGAAAGTATGATTGAGAGAATTGCAGTTACCAGAGGTCCTGGTCTTGAGCCAGCTCTATGGACTGGAATACTCTTTGCAAGAGAGTTAAGTACAAAACTTAATATACCCATTTTCCCAATCAATCACATGGAAGGTCATATTCTCGCTTCCCTACTCTCTCAATCGAATGCTCATAGTGAATATCATGAACTTAAAGAAGTTAAGTATCCTGCTCTAGCAGTGCTCATAAGTGGAGGACATACTGAAATAGTTAGAATGGAGGAAATGGGTAAATATGAAATACTTGGAAGTACAGTAGATGATGCTGTTGGTGAGGCATTCGACAAAGTAGCACGTATGCTAAATCTTCCATATCCAGGTGGACCTGAGATATCTAAACTAGCAAAGCAAGCAAGAGAAGAAAATATTCCGAAGGTTGTGGTACTACCTAGACCAATGATTCATTCTAAGGATAGTAAGTTTTCTTTTTCAGGACTTAAGACTGCAGTGCTATACACCCTAAAGAAGATTGATGCAGTTACTGAGAATCAGAAGAAAGATATCGCTCGTGAGTTTGAGGATTCTGTTACTGAAGTACTTATATCAAAGACAGAGGATGTAATTAACAATACTGAAGTAAATACATTAATTGTAGGTGGTGGAGTTATAGCTAATGAATATATACGTAAAGCTTTTGAAACACTAGCTCAAAAGCATTCTATCCCTCTCCTACTACCAGCTCCCGGTCTTACAGGTGACAATGCCCTTATGATAGCTCTGGCGGGCACAATAAAACCCTCAAGTGCTAATGAGGGTTCTATCGAAGCTATAGTAGCTTTAGGAAATCTATCTCTTTAAGATTAGTATCCGAATATCCACTTAATGAATTTCCAGATCTTACCTGCAAATGATGTTCCTGCAGCAGAAGCTGTCTGAGAGTTATCATTTGATCCTACAACTGGAGAAAGTGAATCTGTTCCAGTAGCATTTTCAGATATAGTATTTACTGTTCCGTTTACAACATTAGATTTATAAGATTCGATTGTTGAAAGCTGTGAAGCTGTAAGTGCAATCTTTGAATTACATACAAGTTCATTGATCTTGTTCTTTGTTGTAAAGAATACCTGACCTGTTGGAGTTGTAACTCCCCATGGTGCCATAGTATCAGCAACATACTTTGCTTGGAATGCCTTAACAGCATCTAGAGTCTTTTGATCAAACTTTCCGTTGATATCAACATCAAACTTTTCATTGTTCTTTAGGAATGTCTGTAGCTTTGTAACCTCTGAAGCATCGTTATTACCATCGAAGTTAAGATAACTTGTTAGGTATGAACAGTTAGCTCCATTAATGATTGGAGTAGCTACTGGTGTAGTATTTTTGTTTCTGTTTCTGCTTGAACTACCACCTCTTCCACCACCGTTATTACTTGAAGGTGTTGATACTGTAGGTGCTGATGTATCACCGTTATCTACAGTTCTTGGAGCACTTGAATCAGCTGTTGTACCGTTATCGTTTGTACTTGGGGCTGAAGTATCTCCGTTATCACTTGTAGATGGAGATGAAGTATCTCCGTTGTTTGAAGTAGCTGGAGCACTTGAATCAGCTGTTGTACCGTTATCGTTTGTACTTGGAGCTGAAGTATCTCCGTTGTTACTTGTACTTGGGGCTGAAGTATCTCCGTTATCACTTGTAGATGGTGCTGATGTATCACCACCGTTTGAAGCAGCTGGAGCACTATTACCAGCAGTTGAATCATTATCTGAAGTTGTTAGAGCAAATGCAGGCGAAACAGCCACAGCATATGCTAGGACAGCTACAAACAATGAAGAAATGATTATTTTTGTATATTTCATAATGTTTTTTTGATAATTTAATCTTATATATTAACTCGACTACCCTATCATATCTTGTATATTTTGTCAATGGGTATGCAAAGGAAAAGGCACGTCGCTTGGACATGCCTTTCTGTGAGCCAAACCCGTAGGTTATGGCTTGTAGCGGACGAACAGGGTGTTCGTCGGGCTGGACAATGGGTAATTCTTACCCGCCATCACGTTGGTGAAGGTGGTGAATGTCCCGTTCATCGTCGCTGAGGACTGAACCTCATAGGTTGCCGTGTGGTCGGTGCTGTGTCCAACGACCAAATTCGGAACACCAGACACGTCCACGATCGACAGCATCGGCTTTTCAGCCGGAGTTGTCGGATCGACCAGCGTAAGCGTCTTCGAGAAGGTTGCGCTACCCGCCGAGACGAAGGGATTGATTCCCCAGTTCGGGAATTGAGCGATGTAGTCAATAACTTCCTGCACCTGAGCAGGGGTGTTGGCAACATAGCTCTTCCAGCCAATGCCGACGATCACCCTGGCACACTCTTGTGAGGAGGGGCCGGAACTGATGACGCTTCCATCGGCACGAATGCCGATGGCGGTCTCGGAGTAGTCCCGGGAGGTAAAGACATTGGTCTTCCCCAGACTATTGGCCGAATCGAGACTCCTCGAAATGAATGTAATCTGTGAAAGACTCACCGTCTCCCCAACATTACGCGCCTTCAGCTCGACGAATGACCAGATCGTGGATCCACCCACGAAATTAGTTGCGGACACATAGGTCGCTAACCGGGGATCAGCGAGATTGGTCTTCGCTCCGGTCGGGAGCGTGCCGGTATCCTTCACGAGCTTCACGGCCGCATTCGCAAACGCGGGAAAGGAAGTGTGAGAGACAATCGGCCCGACTGTGTCATAGACATTGATGATCGGGTTGTTGGACAGTGCTGCCACCGCCCGGAACCCGAAAGCAACGAGCGCCACCAAAACCAAGAACGTGTTTTTCATGAGATATTACCGTAGTTCTGAGATCTCCGAGGTTAAATGTAGGCCACACGGCTTTCCAAATTACCCCTGTTCAAAGATCTCTCTAGGACGCACCCTATCACAGTCTACCTATATTGTCAAGCCACTATTCCACACGTAGATATGGCTATCGGGTGATATAATATGCTATATGATTTTTGTATATGCTCTTCTTGCTGGTGTACTCCCAGCAATACTATGGTTATGGTTTTGGTTAAGAGAGGATAACTTACATCCTGAACCTAGATCTATTATAGCTGCTTCCTTTATAGCTGGTATGATTGTGGTCATTTTAGCTCTAGTTCTAGAGAAATATATCTTCAATATAGTTAGTGGTGAGACATATAGGTATATTGCGTGGGCTACTATAGAGGAAGTTTGTAAGTTCATAGCTGTAGCTATCATTGCATTTGATTCTCGTTACATGGATGAGCCGATAGATGCAATGATATATTGTATTACTGTTGCATTAGGCTTCTCTGCTCTAGAGAATACTCTTTTTGTTCTATCACACTTTGATGTAGGTGATGTATCTAGGGGAATTATCACTGGTAATATGAGATTTATCGGTGCTACCCTAGTACACACTGTATGTTCTTCCGTAATTGGGTTTATGATAGGTATTTCTTTCTACAAGAGTACATGGGTAAAGACAATCTCTCTTGTGTCTGGAGTTATCCTCGCCTCTGCATTGCATGCAGGCTTTAATTTGTCTATAATTAATGAAACGGTAACGAATACACTTAAGGTTTTCAGTATAGTATGGATCGCTGTCGTTATACTTATAATTCTTTTTGAAGAAGTTAAGGGAGTACAGCCGAAAAATACAGTTTAATAATATTAGTACTTTATATATACAACATGGCAAAAGAAAAAAAATCATTTTTTGAGAGAATCACAGGAACCGTCAGAATGGACGATGAGGAAATTGAGATTTCTGAAGAAAAAGAGATATCTCGTGGAATAATGGATCTTGAAGATGAATCAGAAGATGAGGGAGAACTTGCTGTAGATGTATATTCCCTATCAGATATGATAGTTATCAAGTCTATGATTGCTGGAGTTAAGCCAGAAGATCTTGATATTTCAATAACTAGAGACTTGGTAACTATAAAGGGAAAAAGAGAGGAAGAAAAGACTGCACATGATGATGACTATTTTACTCGTGAGCTATATTGGGGTAGTTTCTCTAGAACTATTACTCTTCCTGAAGAGATTGATGTTGATGAAAGTGAGGCCATAGAGAAGCATGGGCTATTAATATTGAAACTTCCTAAGCTAGACAAGAAGAGACAGTCAAAACTTAAGGTAAAGATGATATAGTTGACACCAATACGATTTTGGTGTATATTACTTAGGCAATTGCTTTAGATGGGTGGTCCGTGTGTACCCATCCTTGAGCCCTCCCCCGGCGTGTGTCGTGGGAGTTTTTGTTTATATATAGCATAATCCCCCGCATTACATGCAGGGGATGTGTATAGCTCTTACCAGTGAGCTACCCAATATGATTCTTTGCCGAGAGCTACCATCAGGAAGTGGTTATCTTTTAGATGGTATACTGAGAGTTTTACTCCATAAATGGTGCCCTTAAAATCTTCAACGAAGCTCCACATCCAGCAAGGAGGATGATTACTTCTCATAAAATCGAAACTTGGTGTGCATTGCCAAGGCATACCCAACCTAACCTTTTCGATTGTATTCCTCCTCTCATCAATCACACCCCTAAGTGTCCCGAGTGTGATAAATAGATATGAGGTAGCTATAATCGAAAGATATGCCCATGCAGTGATCTCTGATTTCATAAATGCGTCCGAGCCCTTTACTCCAAACAACTTGTCAGTGTGCATTAGCATAATTCCGAATAGTCCAATAGCTATACCGAGTGCGAGTGCAATGGCAAGTGTAAATTGGGCTGGCCACAGAAATATCTTAGAGAGATTATTGAGATAGTAATACTTAGCTTCTCTTATGATAATTTGCTCTTTGATGTCTGTCATAGAGCGCATTACGACTTTATCGGGGATGACCTTTATAGATTTTAAACGCAATAGGTTTGCTAATGGGAATTGAGACTCGAATTGCCTCCTCTTTGCCCTACTCATTTTGAGCGGCTTAGTTCCAAAGAGTGCTGGTTCACGAACGAGGTTTTCGATCATAATGTGCCTTTCGTATATCTAAACAGAAATATACTACTTATCGAAAAGTAGTCAAATATAGATTTAAAATGTGCCAAGGACCAGGATCGAACTGGTGACCCTTCCCTCTTCAGGGGAATGCTCTACCAACTGAGCTACCTTGGCGTGGTAAGTAATTCTAACAAACTTTGAATGTTCTCTGCCTTGCTATTAACTAGACTAACATCAGTTGTTCCCGCGTCACTTGCTACTCCAAGTCCGTTTGCCAAGAAATCCATATACGGACGAATGAAGTAGAATGCACCTAATGTTGTACCGATAATAACAACCCAGTAGAAGAGCTTCATTGCAACACCTAATCTTGATGTTCTACGAAGAGACTTGAGAATCTCGTTATTCTCTTCTGTCATCTTGTATGTTCTCTCAAGTAAAGATCTCTCCTCTGGATTCATAGGATGAGTATATCAGAATATTTAAAAAAATCCATATTGTGCCCTTGCTCGGTCTCGGATAACGCACAGTGAGACCCTGTAAGAGTTCTTTAGAATATTTTAAGATATCAGTTTGAGGCACCTCAGTCGGGGTCAATTATTTAATTACACCAAAACAGGTATAGATACTATAGTCGCTACCGTAGTCTTTTCCCGAAAAGACTTTTTCTTCTTTGATTTCAAGATATTGAGAAATATACGAGTGAACCTGTTCTTTATTTACAAAAAAAGATTGGTGAGAAGGAATTTTTGGTCCGATTGGTAAACTAAGAATCATATCTGACCCCATATGATTCTTAAGGTATTTCCAGAATTTTTCAGGATCATTCAGATGTTCGATTGTCTCAAATGAAGTGAAGAGGACTTTTTCTCCCATTAAGTTTTCTTTAATTGAATTCCATGTCGTAGTATCCTCTAAGTCACCTATGACAAATTGGGCTTTTATATCAAGCCCTGTAAGGATATTCTGAGCAAGCTTTTTTGAAGTGTCATTTCCGTCTACATACAGGAGTTGAGGAATTTCTTTCAGCATGTTTTCTTGATTCAAATGAAGAGGTAGATAGGGTACGCTAAAGCCTAAGTCTACAATTTGCGAATACTTAGCAAAATACTTCCACAAGAAATGAAAGCGATTATTCCACCAGCTATTTTCTAAGAAATACTTCAGATGTGTGAGGCGTGATCTTATGTCCTCATACACCTCATTGCCGTACTCGTTAAAATCATTATTGTAGAAATCAAAGAAATCAACAAAAGCCCTCTCATCTATTGATAAGCTTTGTAGATACTTTTTGAATTCTGCGATGTTATCCATGTTTTTAAGCCTTTCGGTCTGTTTAATAAGGGTGCCCCCACTAGGAATCGAACCTAGATTTCCTTCTTAGGACGAAGAAGTTCTGTCCATTGAACTACAGGGGCAGTACAATGAATATATCACAATTACTTAGTTAACCCCAAGACTACTAGCTAGCTCTGCTTCATCAAATCCCACCATTATCTTTCCTTCTATATCGATAACTGGAACCCCTAATTGTCCACTCTTCTCTACCATTATCTTTCTTTGCTCTAGATCGGAAGCAACATTGTATTCTGTATAGTTTAGATTATGAGCTTTGAAGTAATCCTTTGCTAATCCACAATAATGACAAGTTGGTGTTGAATATATGATTATGTTTTTCATGCGTGTATTATATACCTTTATTATTCTCCATGGAAGAGGTTATACCAAAATCCTTTTTTAGTACTTGTAGCTGTAACTGAGGCTTGCTTATCCTCCACAATAACGGCTACCTGTTCTCCTTCTTTAACAGCACGGAACTTTGTACGTATCTCATTCTCCACTCCTTGATCAGTCTTTAAGTAATCTATAGAATTAGCTAGATTCTGCTGTCTTACAGTCAGTTTATTAAGCTCATTTCTCTCTCTTTCTAGATTATCTGAGCTTAATTGAGCCTTTTTATACACTCCCCAGACTGCGCTTAATAGCCCGAGTAGGACTATTGTAAGAATAGTTAGTACTAGTGGTGAATATAGTATTTTTCGTATTCTTTTCTTTGTTTGGAAATCTACCATTGAAATTATATTACTAATAGTATACTATATTTCTATTATGTTATTCCATCAAAATACAAGGAAGGCGCTGAAGGTAGTTATGTTTGTTGTTGGTATCCTTATCATCATCAGTATGGTAGTGCTATACCTTCCAATCATCCGCTAGTCTGTTCGCATCATCTTTATAAAGACATCTTGAGGAATTGTGACGTTACCACGTCCCAATTCTTTCATTTTCTTTTTACCTTCTTTCTGCTTCTCCCATAGCTTCATCTTTCTTGTTCTGTCTCCTCCGTACATGTGTTGAGTAACGTTCTTCTGCATACCAGCTAGAGTCTCTGATGCTATGATTCTTCCCTGTGCCTTTCCTTGGATTTTAACTGTAAACATTTGTCTAGGTAGAGCTTTATGTAGCTTCTCTACTGATAGCTTAGCCTCTTCTTCTAATCTCTTTCTTGATACCACACGAGTAAATGCAATAACTGGTTCATCAGCAACTAATATATCTAGTCTAGCAACATCTGCTTCTCTCATTTCTCCAATTTCGTATGATATAGATGCAAATCCAGATGATACACTCTTGATCTCATCAAAGAAGTTTCTCATAAGCTCTCTTAGAGGCATTACAAGTACTACAGAGTTTCTGTTGTCTCCAAAGTTATCAGTAGATGATACTTCTCCTTCATGATTAAATACGCTCTGCATTATTGGACCCAAATAGTCTGGAGGAGTAATTATCTTCATGTTAACTAGTGGCTCAAATACTTGTTTTACCTCATGATCATCTGGGAATAGTGCTGGAGAGTATATTGTTATTATCTTTCCATTCTTTAGTTCTACATTGTAAGTAATACTTGGAGTTGTAACTACGAGGTTTAGACTGAACTCTCTTCTTAGTCTCTCTGTAATAATCTCAAGGTGTAGCATTCCCAAGAAACCACATCTAAATCCTCTGCCTAGAGTTCCAGAAGCTTCTTCTTCGTGTGTAAATGATGAATCTGATAGTCTTAGTCTTCCTAGAGCCATGCGAAGAGAGTTGAAGTCATCCTGACTCTCAGGATATACAGATGCCCATACAACAGGACGAGGAGTCATGTATCCATGTAGTGGTGGTGTTGTGTCTCGTATAGATGCAACTGTATCTCCAACTGATGCAATACCAGGTTGCTTAATACCTGTAACTATATATCCAATCTCTCCAACTCCCAGTGATTCAACTGGAGTATCATCTGGTGCGAATATACCAACTTCAAGTGATTGGAACTTTTCATCTGAGATCTTAAACATCAACTGATCCCCTTTCTTAACAGAGCCATTCATTACACGTATGTATACGATTACCCCTTTATGGTTTGAATATTGAAAATCGAATACTAGTGATCTAAATTCTTTAGTTGTGTTTTCTTCTGGAATCTTTGGTGCTGGAACACGCTTAATTACCTCATCTAAAAGATCAGTTACTCCTTCCCCTGTCTTACCACTTACCTTTAATACCTCTGATTCATCACATTCAAGTAGTTCGCATACTTCTTTTATAACCTCAGGAATTCGAGCCAATGGAGAGTCTATCTTTGACACTACTGGTATTATCTTAAGCCCACTTTCCTTCGCCATATTAAGTGTTGTAAGAGTCTGTGCTTGAACACCTTGAGTAGCGTCTACGAGTAGAATAGAGCCTTCTACAGCCTTTAGAGCACGGGATACTTCGTATGAGAAGTCTATGTGTCCTGGGGTATCAATTAGGTTGAATATATGATCCTTCCACTTCATACGTACAGGCTGCATTTTGATAGTAATACCTCGCTCTCTTTCAAGCTCCATGCTATCTAGAACCTGCTCCTGCATTTTTCTTTTTTCTATAGTATTAGTAAGCTCTAGCATTCGGTCTGCTAGGGTTGATTTACCGTGGTCTATGTGCGCTATAATCGAAAAGTTACGTATTTTGTCTGGATTCAT
>CAZBLC010000013.1:0-13625 GCA_964492835.1 uncultured Candidatus Saccharibacteria bacterium | reverse complement strand
GTATTTTATCGTACAATTGATTTTCTCGCTAGATTTAGTAGACTGAGGGTATGCCGAAGTGACGGAATTGGTATACGTACACGACTCAAAATCGTGCGGGGTAACCCATGAGAGTTCAAGTCTCTCCTTCGGCACAAGACAAAACCCACCAACCTGGTGGGTTTGCGTTTATCTCTGACCCAGGATGTGGACTGAGTCTAAAGGAAAACTTTGCATGAGTATAGCCTTCAGCATTTCTTCGAATGCATCAGGATGAATTTCTGTTGGTTTTATTGTAACCCTGAATTTTCTCTCGTGGAGAACAATCCTTTCACCGATTCCTCTTAACCTTGAGAGTCCCTCCACCAGTTTTTTTGCTTCAGGACAAATGACGTCATAGTTTGGATCACTTTCTGTGATCACTCTGACCGGCATGTCTATCATGCCAGTGTAATGTAGTCTTCCGGGTGATGTAAACGCAAGTGCATCACCGGTGTGAGTCGGGATACGGATGAAAACTCCTGGATACATAATGCATGGGGTTAGATTTTGCAAAAGTCCACTCATATTGTACATTAAAGTGTATGAAGATAAAACTAGTAGCTGTAGTAGGACCAACAGCAGTCGGTAAAAGTGATTATGCTGTAGAGTATGCACTTAAGCATAATGGTGAGGTTATCTCTGCTGATTCTAGACAGGTATATACTGGTTTGGATATTGGTACTGGTAAAATTACAAAAGAAGAAATGAGGGGAGTTAGACATCACCTACTTGATGTATGTGATCCTAGTGAAAAGTTCAATGTTGAGAAATACAGAGTACTTGCTGAACAAGCCATTACCGACATCGTATCTAGAGGAAAGTTACCGATAATATGTGGTGGTACCGGTTTCTATATCGACGCAGTTGTAAACAATATTAACTATCCCCACGTACCACATGATACAGAACTTAGAAGTGAATTGGAGGGTAAGGATGCGGTTGAACTGGTATCAATACTTGAATCCCTTGATAGCGAATATGCCCTTAAACTAAATAACTCAGAGAGAAACAATATTCATAGATTAGTTAGATCTATAGAAATTGCAAAAGCGCTTGGTAAAATACCAGCTATTGTCGAAGAAGAGTCTAAATATGATGTAACATGGATTAACCTAAATCTTCCAAAAGAAACACTTAGAGAGAGGATCAATATAAGACTAATTAAGAGAATTGAAAATGGAATGATTGATGAAGTAATCAATCTTAATAGAAATGGTTTAAGTTATGAGAGGATGGAAGAGTTGGGATTGGAGTATAGGTATATAGCTCGGTATTTACAGAATATGATATCTAAAGAAGAGATGATTGAGAGGCTACAGTTTGAGATATGGCACTATGCCAAAAGACAAATACTCTGGTTTAAGGGGAAATAGTTATAGGTACTAAAAACTAATATTGAACAAGTTTATTAATTTTAGATATAATCTCGCTATCAGAACCAACACAATGGATATTATCTAATTGAAAAAAGAAGGAATCATTTTTACCAGATACAACAACATACTTACCTAAACCCATTGCCATACCAGCTTCGTAACGAGCACTTTCTTGATTCGGTGCCCAAAGAAAAACGAGTAGGTCTGCTGATAATACTGAACCCAACTCAGTCTCTGCTTTTGTTTTGGTTGGTCCTTCATCAAATTTAGCTACCCAATCGTATGTAATTATATGCCCAGCATTAATTAGATCATCCATAACTTTTCTTGCTCGATCTAGATCGTTTCCAGCAACATATATCCTTGCCATATATTATTTATTTGCGGGCGATGGAAGAATCGAACTTCCGCCAAAGGATTTGGAGGCCTTTGTTCTACCACTAAACTAATCGCCCGTAACAAAAATACTATAACATATTAAAGAAAAAATCGCCTCTAGGCGAATCTTTCTTTTTGTTATTTCTTAGCTTCCTTGAAAGTAACGTGCTTTCTAAGCTTCTTACTAAACTTCTTAAGCTCTATCTTTCTCTCTACTTTCTTCTTGTTCTTACGAGACATGTAAATCTCCCCTGTCTCCTTGTTTTTTAATTGTATAAGTTGTATCTGTGACATAGTGGAACTAATATACCTCATTTAAGGAAAAAGAGCAATAAGAAAAGCGCTATCCCGAAGGAAAGCGCTTTTTTGAAACCGATAGAGGGGTTTAGCCTTTACCGCCTCCCCAGTAGTAGTAGTCACTACCACCGATGGATTCATCTTTAAAATTACGCCAATTAGCGTAAATATGGAACCTTCCGACCGGGAAGTCCAACTTGATCGACTTGGGACCGTTGACTAGATTGCGGGGATTGATTCCATAATCCCTCGACTCTCCAGTTACGACATCGACGATTGTTATCGTATCGGCTACCTCACCTTCAGACGTGACAGGGGTGATTAACACACCTTCCACTTCTTCGGTGTAAGTCGCTTCCACAAGCAGATCCTTTCCACGTCCGAACAATGACACAGGCTTGATATCGATCGAGGCAGAATTCTCCAAGATCCGCGAATCTGCAACGGTCGAATGTATGTTGCCTTTAACCTCCTTTATCTTAGCAGGCGAACCTGTCTTGATATAGAAGGCAAATGCATCTGAACCGGGTCTACGCTCGATGGGCGTCGCGATAATTTTCCCATCGTTTCCGATAACATTACGAGGGATATTGAAATACCCTCGATTGTCACGCGATAACCAAACATTCTCAGTGGCAAACCCATATTGATCTGCCATTGTTACCTGAAGACTCTCGATTCCATCAAGTTTCAGTGAGATGGTGTCTGCAATTCTAACTTCAGGGCCGAAGCCTTCAGGAATTACGAATCCGCTACCATTCTCAGAGTGCTGAGTCCAGAATGACCCAGAACCCGAAAACAGGTTCCTGGAGTCGTCGTCCATGTAATTCACTTCTACATCAACCACACCTGGTCCAGACACTTCAAATGATATTCTTTTATTCGATACGCTGTCACCCATCTCTTCAATTGACGGTGACTCGCTGTTGTATTGCCACGACCATCCATACCCACTCGAATTCACCATGACGGTGGACTCGAAATTCATTTCGATACTTTTCACATTTCGCAGGGCCCACGACATGAACGCAGGCTTGCTGCGAAACATGCTCATGGAATTCACTGTCTTTGAGACGAGCTCCTGGGAGCTCTGAGCGAACGCACTAGCAATAGTTGCCAGCGCGAGAAGGAATGATAGGAACGATTTCATTTTTCGACTTTTGGGGTTTGAGTTTTACTTGATACTGTCGTTGAATTTAGGGGTAATCTTACCCTCGACTTTACCACCCGACCGTGCCTGATCAATTTGATCCGCACGACTTTTAGTATTGCCGGTAATATCCCTCAGCATGCTGAAGGCAACATACACCAACAAAGCGAATACCGCATACTGCGCGATTTTCTTCAACATAACCACCTCTACCTATTCTCCCATTCTAATACGTATAAATACCCACAGCACTCGCTGCAAATACTGTTTGTAAAAGGACGGAAAGGAGTAAATACCCCTTGTTTTCTAACTAGGTATAATATTAACATATTATACAACTAGTGTCAATAGCCTTATTTCTCTGTGCGCCGGGCTGGAATCGAACCAGCGATAGCCTAGGGCTGCCTGATTTACAGTCAGGTGTAATACCATTATACGACCGACGCATATGACCTAATATACTTACTCTTGTAAGAGTTTATCATTTTTTTGATTTCTAGCAATAGCTTCTTATCATAGTATCTAATATGTATTAGACCATATTTCATTTTTCTACCTAGTACCTTGAAGTCCTTCCTGATATATGGTTTCGTAAACTGATTTTTAGGAATGTCGATAATACTACTCCAAAAATCTATGAGATTGTTAACATCTTGATCAGAGTAGCAATACAGCAGGATCCTAAATTTAGCATTCTCTAATATGTAATTATTTCTGAGAAATTTCAAAAAAAGTATTATCATGTCAGGGTCACTATTTGCAAAATCAACTGATTTAGCAGGATTTTTATCATCTCCCTTATACCCTTCACCCCAATACAACATTGAACCGATAGCTCTTAACTCTTCTGTATATTTGTTACTACTCCTAATCTTGAATGATGGTACCTTATTCTCGAATCTCATTTTCTGTTCTTCCTTAAGTGTTCTTCTTACAAGATTATTCTTTCTCATGAAGTATGAGACACAGTCTAGTGATACCCCTAGCTCTTCACCTATACGCTTCATACTATACTTTTTGACATAGTATAGTTCTTTTACCTTTTCTATTTTAGACTGAGAGATTTTTGCCATGTACTAATTCTACCAAGACACCATTGGTAGTCAATTGCATTAGTACAGATAACTACTGGGATTTACTTCTTCAACTCAATATCAGATAGGATAATCTGACTATCTCCCCTCTTTTTCTTCTTTATATCAAACGTAAACTCATTGTTCTTTATATCAACAAATATACCTCCTTCTTTAGTTACACCACCTGATATCATTATATTAGCAACAGGAGTCAGTATCTTGTTCTGTATTAGACGCTTAAGTGGTCTTGCACCGTATTGTGGGTTATACCCTTCCTTAGCTAGATAGCTTAGTGCGTTCTCTGATACAACTAGATTAACATTTCTTTCTTTAAGTCTAGCAATTACAATATCAATCTGTATTCTAACAATCTTCTCTATTGATTCCTTACTTAGAATATCAAACAGTATTATGTCATCTACACGGTTAAGGAATTCTGGACGGAAGTAGTCTTTTAAACTACTCATTACCTTATCCTTAACTTGATCGTAGTTATCCTTCTCTCCTGGTTCAGCTTTTGTTGTAAATCCAATCTTCTCCATCTTCTCAATATACTGAGCACCAATGTTTGATGTCATTATAATTACAGTATTCTTGAAGTTTACAACTCTTCCTTTAGAATCAGTTAATCTTCCATTATCAAGAACCTGAAGAAGTATATTGAACACTTCAGGATGTGCCTTCTCTATTTCGTCAAACAATATTACTGAGTATGGACGACGACGTACCAATTCTGTAAGTCCTCCACCGTCATCATGTCCAACATATCCTGGAGGAGATCCTATTAGCTTTGATATTGAGTGCTTCTCCATAAACTCAGACATATCAACTCTGATTAATGACTTCTCATCATTGAATAGCAGTTCAGAAAGAGACTTTGTAAGCTCGGTCTTACCCACTCCAGTTGGTCCTAGGAAAATGAATGAACCGATAGGTCTATTAGGATCTGCAATACCTGCTCTTGATCTCTTTATCGTATCTGATATTTTCTTAACTGCATCATCTTGTCCTACTAGTCTCTTCTTTAGATCCTCTTCCATTCGTGAAAGTTTTACCGCTTCTTCCTGCATCATTCTTGTTACTGGAATGTTTGTCCAACGAGCAACAACCTCAGCAATATCTTGCTCAGTTATCTCCTCCTTTAGAATTCTTCTTGAAGATTGTAGTTTCTTTAGTCTCTTACCCTTAGTTTCTAGATCCTTCTCAAGATCAGGTATTCTTCCGTATCGTATTTCGGCAGCTTTCGATAGGTCAGCTTTTGCTTCTGCCGCTTCAGCCTCTATACGCAATGACTCTAGTTCTTTCTTAATTGCCTTTATATCAGTAATGGTTTCCTTTTCATTCTTCCACTTAAGTTCTAGTTCTGAAGTACTCTCTTTGAGATCAGCTAGTTCCTTCTCTATACCCTGCATTCTAATCTTAGATTCCTTTGTACTTTCTTTCTTTAGTGCTTCTCTCTCGATTTCAAGACGAATAACTTTTCTTCTTGTTTCTTCAAGAAGTGGTGGCATGTTCTCAAGTGAGATCTTTAGTGCTGATGCAGCCTCATCAATTAGATCAACTGTCTTGTCTGGCAAGAATCTGTCAGATATATATCGAGCTGAAAGATTTACAGCTGCAACGATAGCGTCGTCAGTTATACGTACACCGTGGAATAGCTCATACTTTTCTTTAAGACCACGAAGTATTGTTATGGCATCATCTATACTTGGCTCATTAACCATAACTGGTTGGAAGCGTCTTGTAAGCGCAGGATCTTTTTCTATATGCTTTTGATATTCACGAAGTGTAGTTGCTCCAATTGCACGTAGCTCTCCACGAGACAGGGCTGGCTTTAGCATGTTTGATGCATCCATTGATCCTTCAGAAGCACCAGCTCCAACTATTGTGTGTATCTCATCGATGAAGAGAATAATCTTACCTTCTGCTTTTTCAATCTCTTTTAGAATGTTCTTAAGTCTCTCTTCGAACTCTCCTCTATATTTAGTTCCAGCAATTAGAGAACCTAGATCAAGTGATACTAGCTCTTTGTCTTTAAGTGATTCTGGTATGTCTCCTTGAGCCATACGTATAGCAAGACCTTCAACAATTGCTGTCTTACCAACTCCTGCCTCTCCAATTAATATTGGGTTGTTCTTTGTTCTTCTTGATAGTATTTGTATTACTCGTAGTATCTCAGTATCACGTCCGATAACTGGATCTAGTTTGTTCTCACGAGCAAGCTTAGTTAGGCTTCTAGTAAACTTAGCTAAAGTTCTAAATTGTTTTGGTTTAGCATCACCTACAAAATCTGATGATTTCAATTCATCAATTATTGAAATTACATTCTCTCTTTCGATCTTAAATCTTGTAAGTATATCTTTTGCGGGTCCTGCCACATCAAAGAGTGCAACGAATAGATGTTCTGTTGACGTAAACTCTTCTTTCATTGTTTTAGCTACCTTTCCAGCACCTTCGAGCACTGATGCTAGTTCTGGTGTTATGTATATTTGGTATGAAGGAGAAAGAGTTCTACCAGCTTCTGGTGCTTCTATATGCTCTAATATTATATCTGTAAGCAATACTGTATCTACTTCTAGTCTCTCAAGAATTGAAGTAACCATACTCTCTTCTTGTAGAATTAGAGCACACATTAGGTGTATTGGGTTTACATGATTCATCCCACGCTCAATAGCCAATTCATGTGAACGACGTAGGGCTTCTTTAGCTTTTGTAGTAAAACTTCCTAGTGGAGGCATGTGTGTATATTAGTATATATTTTGATCTATGTCATTATTGACAGCAGTATCCGGCGAGGTATATGATTATATTGGCCACCAGTTTGTCGTTTGTACGACTATATGACAGCACTGACGCCATTGGCAATGCCTGTGGTAGGAATTGGTTGGCAATAGCCAATATGAGACTGTCTAGGAGTTCATCGCGCTAATTGAGGAGCTCCAAGCTGGAAGGACACGACGTTGTCCTCCAGCTTTTTCATTTCCCCAGTATCTTTTTTATAACCCCAAGTGTCTTCTTTATATCCCCTTTGTCTGTATCTCTTCCGAAAGAGAACCTGATTGAATTCTTAGAATTAGCTCCAATAGCTTTTAATACATATGATTCATCCTCATCACGAAGGCATGCACTCTTTGATGAACATTCAATTCCCTTTGCATCCAGTTGAAGAATGAAGAATTCATTATCAATATCTGGAATACAAACGTTTAGTATATGCGGTGCTGAGTTTTCAATATCACCATTAACTGAAATGTCTGTATTAATCTTTTGAAGTTCTGTAATGAAATACTTCTTTAATTCCTGTATTCTCTTTGTCTCCTTGTCTCTCAATATTTCACTTTTCTCTATAGCCAGTGCCAATCCTTGTATTGATGGAGTGTTCTCTGTTCCATTTCTCTCGATCTTTAATCCTCTCTTTACATAAAGCATTCCTACTCCTCTAGGTCCATACATCTTATGCCCATCTAAAGTCATTAAATCGATACTTAATTTCTCTACATATAGAGGAATGTGACATATTGCCTGGCATGCATCAGTATGGAATATGATATTTGTATTGTTCCTCTTGTTAAAGTCTCTAATTATCTTAGATATTTCAGCTATAGGTTGTATGCTTCCGATTTCATTGTTAACTAACATTATAGATACCAGTGATACGTCTGTAGTTAGTAGCTTCTTAAATGCATCTATATCTACTACTCCATTCTTTAGTACTGGAATACGTACTGCATTGTTTTTGATTATAGAGCTATGCTCTATCTCACTAATTAATATTTTCTTTCCATCAAACTTTTTAAATACCAAATCATTAGACTCTGTACCACCTGAAGTAAATACAATCTCATCTGGATGTGCGTGTATTACATTAGCAATTCTTGTCTTAGCATCTTTAATTGCATTAAAAGCTTTAACACCACTCACGTGTATTGATGATGGGTTTGTATACTCTGGTTTAGAATATTTGCATATTTCCCTAAGCACACCCTTGTCTATTGGTGTAAGTGAGGCATAATCTAGATAAATCCTTTTCATAAACATTAGTTATATACTATAATCTAATTATGAATTTTACAATCGATATCAATACAGTCATTTTCTCTCTACTACTTGTTGTAATAGTTGTTTTGGTTGTAATTATCTACAAACTTAACAAAAAACTTGATGTATTTATCATCGGTAGTAGCTCAGTTAATCTAGACGACTCTATTAAATCTATAACTGAGTCATTGAAGGAGAATGACAAGTTCCAAAAGGATATGGAGGTATATCTAACTAGTGTTGAGAAGAGACTTAGAAAAAGTATACAGGCTGTTAGTACAGTTAGATTTAATCCTTTCAAGGGTACTGGGTCTGGTAGTAACCAAAGCTTTGCTACTGTATTTCTTAATGAAGAAAAAGACGGAGTAGTTATCTCAAGTCTATACTCCAGAGAACATATTAGTGTGTATTCTAAACCAATTTCTAAAGGTAGTTCTGAATATGAATTGTCTGATGAGGAAAAGGAGTCATTGAGTAACGCAAAGGATGGGTTGAAGTAGTACTTGACTTTTATACCTAAATATGTTAGAAAGTTAGAAGTTTCGGTTTGTTCCAACCCCAAAAACATACGATGAAGAAGGAGCAGAAGCAAAAAAGAAGGTGCGATTGGCACCTAGTGTCTGTGCCGACAATGAAAAGAAACGGCGAACCGGATTCGGTGGTTTATGTCGGTCACATCTCCAGGGCACGAATAGAGATGTGGCTCAGGAAGAACCACTACGAGGAAGGCATCCGTAAGGATGAGTGGGTTCTGAAGACCAATGAAGTGAACCTGCTACGCGTGGGCAAATACTATCACTACGCAGACAAGAACCGTGCTGCAGTCGTAATTAAGCAGCATCGTGGCTCTGAGGTCAACACATGCGACCCACTAGGAAGAAAAGTTCGGAAGAAACGAGTTCGCTGAAAATCAGCGCATAGGCCGGGAGCAATCTCCCGGCCTATTTTGTTTCCTAGCCAAATCTATTTTTTTCTGATATAGTAAAAATCCAAATATGGCTAAGAAAGTTATTAAAAATGAAAATGTAACAACTGGAACAGACGGACTTATCTCTCGTCCCCCTGTTGTTGTAATCATGGGTCACATTGACCATGGTAAAAGTACCCTACTTGATTACATACGTAAGGAGAATGTTGTTGGTGGTGAAGCTGGAGGTATTACACAACACCTTGGTGCTTATGAGGTTAATCATAACAAGGGTAAGATTACATTCCTAGATACTCCAGGACATGAGGCTTTTCGTGGTATACGTGAACGTGGCGCTAAAGTAGCTGATATAGCCATACTCGTTGTATCTGCTGATGATGGTGTTAAGCCACAGACTCTGGAGGCTCTTAAGTGCATAATTGCTGAAAAGATTCCCTACATTGTTGCAATAAACAAGATTGATAAGACGGGAGCTAATGTTGAGCTTACAAAGCAGAGTCTAGCTGAGAATGAGGTATATGTTGAAGGTTATGGAGGAGATATTCCTGTAGTACCAATATCAGCTCTTAAGGGAGATGGTATTCCTGAGCTACTTGATATGATTATTCTAGTCTCTGACCTTGCTGATCTTAAAGCTGATCCTAATACTAAAGCAGAAGGTGTAATTATCGAATCATATCGTGATAACAAGAAAGGAATATCTGCTACTCTACTAATTAAGAATGGAACTATTAGAAAAGGTAGTTATGTTGTTGCTGAGAGAGCTATATCCCCTGTTCGTATTCTAGAAGACTATAGAGGTAAGTCTCTTAATGAAGCTAGTTTCTCTAGTCCTGTAAGAATTATCGGTTTTAATGAGATACCTAAGGTAGGATCAAAGTTTGTTATCTTTGAAGACAAGAAAGAAGCTGAGAAAGCTGCTAGTAGTTATGTAGAGAATGTTGTAGTTAACAACGTTCGTGGTAATGAGAATGATAATACTGTAGTTATTCCAATCATCATCAAAGCCGATGTTATCGGTAGTCTTGAGGGTATTAAGCATGAACTTGCGAAGATTAAGAATGACAAGGTTAAGATAAAGATAGTATCTGAGAGTATTGGTGATATTAATGAAAATGATATTAAGGTAACTCAGGGTGATCCTAATATTATTATCTTAGCGTTTAATAGTAAGCCTGACGCAAAGACTAGTGCTCTAATTGAGAGATCTACAGTTGCTATAAAGTCATTTGATATTATCTACAACCTGGTTGCATATATTAAGGATGTTGTACTTTCTAAGGTTCCTAAGGAATATATTGATGAGCCATCAGGTACTGCAAAGGTTCTAGCTATATTTAGTAAGAACAAGGACAAGCAGATACTAGGAGGTAAGGTTCAAACTGGAAGTATTAAGGTTGGATCTGAGATAAAGATATTGAGACGTGATGCAGAGATCGGTAGAGGAAAGATTAAAGAACTACAGCAGACAAAGATGAGAACAGATGAGGTTAATGAAGGATTCGAGTTTGGTTGTATGATCGAATCCAAGATAGAGATTGCATTAGGAGACAAGATACAAGGATTTATAACTGTAGAAAAGAAATAATATGAGTGATAGAGATCAAAAACTTAAAGATGTTATAAGAGAAGCTGCTGCTCTCTTTCTTCAGCGTGAAGGAAACTATACTTCAATTCTAACTGTTACTGATGTATCAATATCTGATAGAGGTAATCAAGCAACTATCTTCTTTACTGTGCTTCCAGAGAACAAAGAGAAAGGTGCATTAGACTTTGTTAAAAGAAAGAGAGCTGAATTTAGAGAATTCTTTAAGAGTCGTGCGAGAATGAGAGCATTACCATTCTTTGATTTCGAAATAGACAAAGGAGAGAAGAATCGTCAGAAAATAGACGAAATATCAAGAAATGTTGTAGAATAGCTACATGGCGTAGTGGCGAAGTTGGTTAACGCTGCAGTTTGCAAAACTGCCATGCACCGGTTCGATCCCGGTCTACGCCTCCATTTTATTAATGTCTAGATTTCTCTTCTAGCTCTGCTCTCTTTTCTGCTACTTCCATCTGTGCCTTTACCGTCTCTATACCTGCCTTGTCTCTACTAAGTTCTACCTGAAGTGCACCTAATTCTGCTTGGTGTCTTTTTACTTCATCTTCAAGGTGTTTAATTTCGGTTTCCTTTCTCTTTATCTTATCATCCACTGCATGTACTGCAGCTTCAAATTTTCTTTTGTCTCCTTCTAATCTTGATTGTTCTGGATATGTATGTGTCATGTGTTTATATTAAATAATAATGTGCTCGGGGCGGGACTCGAACCCACACTCCAATAATGAAATAACATTTTAAGTGTTACGCGGCTACCATTACGCCACCCGAGCTTTTTTCTTATTTCGTCCTCTATGTGTTGGCTTTAGACTGTGACAATTTGGACAAAGAATCCTTAGATTCTCTAGTCTGTTATCATATCTATCTCCATTGATATGATCCAGTTCTAATGGGATTCTACCATCTTCTGATTTTTTTGCCCAGCCACACTCCTCACATTTTACAGGCTTAATTTTCTCAATGAAAAGTCTTTTCTTTGGCTTGTAGCTCTGATATTTACTCTTCTTAACAAGTAACAGCTTGATGTTTGTGTGTGGCATGTATCTACCCTTCATTCCCTTGTTCCATCCTTTACCGGAGAAGTGACTTGTATCTAAATTGTATAATTTTATATACTTCTTAACCTGCACATAATTACCTCCAGCTGGAACTAGATTGAGGTTTATTAGTGTTTGTCTAATGCTTCTAGACATCTTCACTGCTTCAATGAATTTTTCTTTATTCCAGCTTATTCCGCTCATATGTTGATTATGTCATTAATATCGTATTATCTTTATTGCTAATTGTTTGATTTTCTGTTATATTTTTTATTACCTTATATATGCGTCCATAGCTCAGTTGGTAGAGCAGATCCCTCTTAAGGATAAGGTCGTAGGTTCGATCCCTACTGGACGCACCCGTTTTAGTATATAATACGGATATGCCGGGGTGGCGAAATTGGCAGACGCACTTGCCTTAGGAGCAAGCGGGGTAACCCATGGAGGTTCAAGTCCTCTCTCCGGCACACTTGACTTTTTTCTTACGTTGTGATATAAATGTATTACGACAAATTCGGTTATTGAAAGACGTTTGACATGAGAGTAAACATTAAAGAAGTAGAGACGCTGGTTAGAAACTCAACCAGTAGAGGGTTCTCTGAACAGACTGTGGAATTTTTCAAAGCACTATTGGAGTCGATGGTGAATATCGACAAGTGCGAAGAATTGATCGGCAATCCGCTCCTAGCAGTGGAAAGGCTGAATCAGACTCTGACAGTTCTGTCATACATTATTGGCGAACTGAAAGACAAGGGATTCAACGAATTCCGGGATTCTGTCCACGAGGCGGATGGACCTAACAGCAAGGACAAGTTTAAACTTTGCATTTTGGTAAACGCCTTCAGGCATTTATGCCTGGCAAAACACATGCTTGATCTCAATTATGGTGATATGGCATTGGATCAAATTTCATTCTTCTGGAGGGATGTGAGAGTTGCTCTTAACCAATAGAGCTCGACCGGATTAGGCTTTTGCCCGATCCGGTTTTTATATTTCACATTATATCTGTGACCCTACAGGGAGTCGAACTCTGCTTTCGTTCTTGAAATAATCTTCTAGGAATTAAAAAACTCGATGACAATGCATCGAGTGATTTAGGCTTTCATAAATTTTTCATTTCCTCCTTAATTGTGGGTTAATTTTAGTCGGGGATTTCAACAACTCCTCCTGCAGCACGAAATGCTCTCTTGAGGAATCGTTCTCGTTTTTCTGGGGTAACTGACGACATTAGATCGCGCACTTGATAGCACAACCGAATGAGCTTGTCGCCACCCTGTTGTCCTTTGAAGCGATGTGCGGCTTTAACCACATCTCCGATTTTCTTAGGACATTCGTTCAGAAGTTTTCGTGCTGAATCCTTGAACTCACTGATTGATGAACAGCTTTCAACAAGAGCAAGGTGCTCTGTCAGATTACCTTTACTAGCAGCTTTCCACAACAACTCCTCACGTTCAGCGAAGGAATTGGCATGATTTGCTAGGATTCGGTCTCTTTCTTGCTCATCGATCAATCCGACTTTGTTTAGTGCATCTGCAATTGTGCTAGCCATAACTTTTTTTGGAGAAACTTAAGACTCTTAGGTCTGTTTTCGGACACTCGCCGAACATTACCTTTCCAGAGAGAAGAGTATCACATTAATTAATTTTGTCAAGTGTGACCCTACAGGGAGTCGAACCCTGCTTCCATCCTTGAGAAGGATGTGTCCTAACCGATAGACGATAGGG
>CAZBLC010000012.1:11750-14255 GCA_964492835.1 uncultured Candidatus Saccharibacteria bacterium | reverse complement strand
TGCGCGATCGGCGGGACTCGAACCCGTAACCTCCCACGTGACAGGCGGGTGCTCTAACCAATTGAGCTACGATCGCATTTCTCAAAAACAAGCTTCTTTCTATTAAGAAATAGCTTATTCCCTCTATTATACATAATTTCGTATAATTTCAAAGTTTTTCTGTATATAGTAAAAGCGGCGGATTACGAAGAATCCGCCGCTTGCGTTAACGAGGAGATGGCAGTAAGTCGGCAATCTCCTGTATTGTCTGTTCCATCGTTTTGGCCGGATGATGGATGGGTGGCTTGTCGCCCACCTTTCCACCGTCAGGACTTGCAAGAACAGCGATACCGAGCAAGAGTAACAGGGGGATGATCTTCTTCATGGGTATCTTCCTACTAGAAAATATAATACCATATTTGGTACATAAAAGCTAGTATTAATGTGTCGGCGGAAGGGATCGAACCTTCGACCTTGGGCTTATGAGTCCCACGCTCTAGCCAACTGAGCTACGCCGACGTTGTTTAGAATATAACAAAAAAAGGCGTTTTTCGCCAGTTTTTGTATATGTATATCCTTGTTGCGGAGGCCGGAGTCGCACCGACAATTTTCAGGTTATGAGCCTGACGGGTTACTGTTACCCTACCCCGCTATGGAAATACATTACCACGAAACTTGTGTAGTATGCAAGTGTGTATTATCTATATATGAAAGAATTCTTCAAATACCCTTCTGTACTTAGATATAGTTTCTCTAGCGTCATATTGACTGAATGGATAGTCTGAACCAGCGTGTGCAATCTCATTTCTAACCTTATGGGCACCCCATGCATCATCAAGTGTCTTAAAATCTGCTTTTGTAGCTCTTCTCAATTGCTCTCCAATACCCTCTCCCTTGTATCCTAGTGTAGTTAGTAGATCACCTAGAATGATATCTGCTTCAAGCACCGCTTGTCTCCAGTCACTTGGATTAGCTGATTCAACAAGATTAAGTACATTATCCCATTTCTTCGCCATCTCTGGATTTCCTTTCTTTGGATCAGGCACTACATCACTGTACCCCATATCTGCCTTAGCATCATATATCTCACTCTCTTTGTTTCGTATAGCTTTAAGACGTTCTACTGTGATAATTATTGCAACGAATAGGAATATAGATAATGGTATTGATATAGTTATCAAGAATGAAATTATGTTTCGGATGACGATAAGTAGAGTCGGGTAGTTTTCAACCACAAAGCTAATTGCCATCTTTACATAGCTGGTAAGATCAACTGACGGTAAGTTAATTAATCCTGATGGTATATCTTCTTGCATGTTTTAAATATTACTCTTTTAAGAAACTCTTTCCTGCTTTGAACAAAACTTCCTCATTACCGTGTGGTGCTGTCATTTGTATACCCAGAGGTAGTCCATTTGATTTCCCACTTGGTATAGACATAGCTGGCATACCTGTAAGGTTGGCTGTAACTGTAAATATATCTTCTAGATACATTGCTACAGGGTCTGAAATCTTTTCTCCAATTTTAAATGCCGGTGCAGGAGTTGTAGGTGTTAGTATTATATCAACCTTTTCGAAAGCTTTCACGAAGTCGGAGGTGATAACTCTACGAAGTGCATTAGCTCTATTGTAATATGCATCATAATATCCAGAAGAAAGGACATAGGTGCCTAGTAGTATTCTTCTTCTCACTTCTTTACCTAATCCTGCCTTACGAGTTTCGAAATAGTCATCAATACCATCTTTTCCGTCTTTATGTAATCCAAACCTTACACCATCAAAACGTGACATGTTTGAACTTACTTCTGCAGGCATAATTACATAATATACAGGAAGTGAGTATGCAATATTTGGTAACTCTATATCCAATATCTCATATCCAAGATTCTTGAAGTTCTCAATTGATTCTTCAAAGTTCTTTAATACTTCTGGGTTAATACCATCTCCCTTAAGAAAAGCTCTTGGTATACCAATTTTAAGTTTTTTGTTTGTATCAATCTTTGTGTACATAGAATCAGATATTGTAGTGCTGTCTTTAATATCGTTGCCTTTAATAGCGTTAAATACTATTTCAGTATCAGTAACTGTTTTTGCAAAAGGCCCAATCTGATCTAGTGATGATCCCATAGCCATAGCACCGTATCTAGATACCGCTCCGTATGTAGGTTTAAGTCCAACTAGTCCACAGAAACTTGCAGGTTGTCGTATAGATCCTCCTGTATCTGTTCCGAGTGCAGCTAGTGCTCCATTCATTGCAATTGAAGCAGCAGATCCTCCTGAAGAGCCTCCCGCAACACGATTTGTATCATATGGATTTTTTGTCACTCCATATGCAGAATTTTCAGTCGATCCTCCCATAGCAAATTCATCCATGTTTGTTCTACCAACAAATACCACTCCTTCTTTTTTAAGTTTATATATTACAGTTGCATCATATGTCGCATGATAGTTTTCAAGAATCTTTGATGCTGAACTAGCAATTCTTCCTTGTATTAAAATGTTATCCTTTATCGCAAATGGTATACC
>CAZBLC010000012.1:0-11650 GCA_964492835.1 uncultured Candidatus Saccharibacteria bacterium | reverse complement strand
TCTACATATGAGAGTATAGAGTCTATCTCTTTTGTTAGACCCTGCTTTTCTGAATCATCTATTTTTATACGAGAAAGGTTAGCTAGTTTCTCTATCTCTGTGACTGTTATCATAAAAATGATTTTAGCATATTTACCCCTATTTCACCATTTGCTCAAACTCCCCCTCCGTTATTACCGAAACCCCTAATTCATTAGCCTTTTCAAGCTTACTTCCAGCATTTTCTCCAGCAACAACATAACTAGTATTTTTTGATACTGAACTACTTACATCACCTCCCAACTTTCGTACTATCTCCTGAGCCTCCACTCTATCCATATTTAGACTTCCAGTAAATACAAATGATTTACCACTTAATTTTAGGTTGCCAGAGACAGCTTCCTCTATCTTAATCTGTTTCAGTAGTGCATTTAGTGAAGCAATATTATCTTCATCTCTAAACCAATCGAATACTGATTTAGCAACTATTGGTCCGACCCCATATATACTTTCAATCTCCTCATACTTAGCATTTTGTATTTTTGAAATACTCCCAAAGTGTTTAGCAATATCGTATGCAGTCTCTTCCCCTACTTGTGGTATTGAAAGTGAAGCAAGAAGTCGTGGCAATGTTACAGTACGAGCTTTCTCTACTGAATCAAGTAGATTATCTACAGATTTTTCTGCAAATCTTGGTAGAGACAGTAATTCGTCTCTGTTTAGAGTAAATATATCTGCAAAGCTATCAATTAATCCCTTTTCAATTAATACATCTAATATCTTAGGACCCATACCATCAATATCAAAACATTTTTTAGATACGAAGTAATGAAATCTTCTTCTATTCTGGTCGAATGAATCTTTTGATACACATCTCCATGCAGCCTCTCCAGGTATTCTCTCTATACTTCCATCTCCACCACACGCTGGTACATGTTTTGGGAATACATATAGCTTTGAATTTTTTGGTCTTAGATCATATACAACAGAGACAATATCTGGGATCACATCTCCAGCCTTCTGTAATACCACAGTGTCTCCAATTCTTACATCTAATCTCTTTATCTCATCCTCATTATGTAGTGTCGCCCTAGATACAGTTGATCCTGCCACTCTAACAGGTTTTAAATGTGCTACAGGTGTTACAACTCCTGTTCTTCCAACTTGTAATACAATATCCTCCAAAACTGTAGTTACTTGTTCAGCTGGAAACTTGTATGCTATAGCCCATCTAGGAGACTTGGCAGTATAACCTAATGCCTTCTGTATCTTATTTGAGTTTATCTTTATAACCAACCCATCAAGCTCGTACTCCAAACTATGTTTCTTCTTAGTCCAAGAGTTATAGAAAGTTTGAATGTCTTGTATTGAATCAAAAACTTTTGTATATGTATTTGTCTTAAATCCTAGTTCTGAAAGAAGATTAATTTCATCCTTTTGGTTTGGTATTCCCTCCATTTCATCTATATCATAGATAAATGAATCAAGACTTCTTGATGCGGTGATTTTTGGATCAAGCTGTCTAAGTGATCCAGCAGCTAGATTTCTAGTATTTGCATATACCTCCTCACCATTCTTCTTTCTCTCTTCATTTATCTTCTTTAGATTGTTTTTTGAAAGCCATACTTCTCCTACAACCTTAATATCAATTTTCTTTTTAAGCACTAGAGGGATACTCTGTATTGTACGGATATTTAAGGTTACATCCTCACCAACCTTACCATCTCCTCTTGTTGCTGCTTGTACTAGGTTTCCGTCTTTGTAACTTAGTACAACCTTGAGACCATCGATCTTTAGCTCAACACAATATTCAAGCTTTTCATTACTTGCTCCTTCCTTGTCCATGAAGTTTCTTACCTTCTCTTCCCATTTAGTTAATTCAGCGAGATCGAAAACATCATCAAATGACCATTGTCTACTGGTATGTGTGATCTTGTTAAACTCCTTTAGAGGCTCTCCACCAACTCTTTGTGATGGGCTATCGGGTGTAACTAGATTTGGATGCTTTGACTCAATCTCTATCAATTCTCGAAGCAATGAATCATATGCTTCATCTGAGATCTCTGGTTTGTCCAATACATAATACAAATACCTGTGTTTTTCAAGTATTTCTTTAAGTTTGTTTAGTCTTTCCTTTTCCATACTGTAAGGATACCACAGACGACTACTGAGTTGAATATGAGTAGTACAGGGCGCGTTCTACACGTTTAGGGCTGGATGCTGTACAACTACTTCCGCTCCATCCGACGTTGTATCCACTTGATTCTATACTCGCTTTACCGTTTGTAGAGTTTTTGATAACTTTTACCCTAGCACATGATAGTCCATTCAATTTTATATCATAACTATATGTAGTAGTTGGGTTATTAAAAGCATGGTTAAATGCAACAGGGCTATTATCTGCACACTTAACAATAGATGCAAAAGTCAAATCTGCCTCTACGAATGCTCTTCTATTAAAGTCATAGTACACGGCACACTCTAGGGCAGAGTCAGCTGCATAGAATGCAGTAGTTGACTCTCGTGCAGAGGAAGCAAGAAGGAATTCTTTTTTACTAACAGTTAGTATCGATATACCAACGGATAGCACAAGAGAAGACACTAGAACTGCAAAAAGTAGTGTGTATCCTCTATTCTTCTGTATATTATTTTTCATCATAGTGATATATCGTACATATAGTTTACTAGTGCGAATGAATTTTGTATTGTTCCTGATTTCCAACTTACTGTGACCGTTACCTTGCGCTCAGTATCATTAATGGTATCTATATCAACCACTCTTGTAAATTTAGTTTGAGTACCACCACCAGTTCCATACAGTCCATCTGAAGTTTGTATATTTAATACACAATTAGTACAATCATAATTTCTATTTTCCCAAGTATCAAAACCATCTGAACTTCTGTCATTCTTAATCTGCTCCATCATATCCTGAGCGAGGAATGATGCAGTTACTTGATCCTTAGCACTCATCGCTGCATAGAGGCTTTTCTGTGCAATTGTAAGTGGTCCAGCTACTGAGATCATGAGTATAGACACCGCAACAAGAGTTTCAATTAGTGTAAATCCTTTATTGTATATATTAAGTATCTTCATATTATTTTATTCTCTGTGAGACCATTGTTTGAACAGTAAATTCTGTTTTCTCTTTGTTTTTTATACCAACATCTCCCTTGATGAAGAATTTTGCATATGGTTGATCATCGTTATTAACCTCAATTCGTGATGAGGTTATATTTACGTTAGGATCTGAGAGTGTGTAGAAAACACTATTACTACCATCGTTAATTGGATTACCACATGTTGTCTGCTCTCCTTTTTGAAGAACACCGTTACTTAGTCTGTATGCGAATATCAGGTTACAACTATTACTTGGATCTCTTCTAGAGGAAGTAAAGACCAAGGTCCAGGTGCCATCAGTCTCACCTGAACAATTCTTTATAGGATAATTTTGATTAACCGCACCAACATCATTGGACTCGCAACTGTATTTACTTCCCACTCTCATCTCACGAGACATAGACTCCAATACAAAGTTCATGTTATTTATCGCAGTCTTTAAGTTAATTGATTTTCTATTAGCATCCATCACCCTAAGTAGTGCTCCTATAGCCACGACAGCAACAACTGTAAATATTGCAAGAGAAACAATCATTTCAATCAATGTAAATCCTCCTTGTTTTCTTGTATTTAATATTCTCATATTATTCTACAGATACTTGTCCTGTTGAGTTAACTACTACAACCTTTGTTGTGTTGTCTATTGCCTTGAGAGTAATTCTAGCTGAACTGCTATTCGTTGATGAACCTCCAACCCTTATATATGCATTTGGATCTGGTCTCTTAAAAACTATATCTAACTTTGTTGGATCTGGACTTACGCATGCATTTACACAAACTCTACTTACCGTACTCCCTCTTGTTATGGTTGTTGTTTGAATTATAGCATCTCCAGCATCGTATGTACTACTAGAGTTATAGTCTGCATAGAATATTATTTTGGTATTTGCTTGTAATGTACTATTTGTATCAAAATATACTCCATATGGTTTGTTGAAATCACTTCCACTTCTTGTTGTACTCTTAACATTTAGTCCGTATGACTGGGCATTACGTATTGTTAGGGCAACATCATATGCAAGGTTTGTTAGTAATATACCTTGATTGAAGTTTCCATACTTAGACAATACCAACGCTGTCATCATGGCAAAGATAGCTAATGAAACTATTAGTTCTAGTACTGTAAAACCTTTAATTGTATTAATTACTTTTTTCATTAAATTGGCAAATCAACAACTTGTATTCCCCAGAACAATACAATATACATTCCAAGAATTAGATATGGACCAAATGGTATCTCATATCTTGCTTTAACTTTTTTAAATACTACGTACATCCACACTACACTTATAACGGCAGCTATCCAGAAAGCTAGTATGATTGCTGATATACCTGAGACCATACCTAACGTCCAGCCAATACCTAGTATGAGCTTTGCATCTCCAAGACCCATCCACTTTCCTTTAGAAAGTAGCCAGATTAGATAGAATGGTAGAGCTAACACTGGACCTGCTAATACTGATGAAAGAGTAGGTAGAGTGAATGATAGGTCTGAGGAGATGAACAAATGTGCCAAAGCAACAAAAGAAAATGTATATGAGAGAGTATCTGGTATTATCTTATGCCTTATGTCGTATATGGTTATAACTATGAGGATACAAGTAATGAAGAGATAGAATACGGTATTAAAACTGTTATATACACTTGTTGGTGGGAAGTAGTATAGGATTAGCACAAAAAGCAGTCCTCCTAATATTTCAATTATTGGATATTGCCAAGATATTCTACTTTTGCATTTTTTACACTCCCCTCCCTGGAAAAAGAAACTTAATATTGGAATTAATTCATGCCAATGCAATTCTTTACCACAAGAGAAACACTTTGATCTCCCCTTCAGTGTCATTCCTGTGTTGTATCTTAGAGCAACAACATTTAAAAAGCTTCCAATTATTGCACCTAGTATGAATGAAAAGGTTATGAAGATATTTTGCATTATTTTGGCTGAACGCAATAGTAGTTTAGTGAGTCAGAACAGTCGAAGTTAGGGAAAGGGGTATTGTCTATGTCATCATTTAATACACCATTAATATTCTCTAATTTAGCTCTAAGTGCGTAGTCTGTATATGGTGTTGAAGCTGGAATGATATAGGAGTAAACTCCTCCACTACTTGGATCTGTTGGTATAGAAGAGATGAAGTATCCCATAGTAAGTGAATTACAAATTGCTGTTGATAATGCAAGTGTTCCAGGATTTACTGTTGGGACTGGGTATGCACCACATTTATCATATACCTGCTCTAGTGTAAGTTGTAATTGTGCTATATCTGAAATTCTCTTTGCGTCTCTTGCTTTAGACTTAGCTGTTGTAAAGTTTGCTGTAACGACAGCTGTTAAAATACCTATGATCGCTATTACTACTAGTAATTCTATTAAAGTAAAACCCTTGTATTTTAAAAGTATATTTTTCATTAGGCTAATTATAGCTCGAATGTTGGGATATAGAAATCCCCAGTGCACGGGAGGTGCACTGGGGACAAAAAAATCAAACGGGCCGCTTGGTAAAAAATTCGACGATGTCATTCTGACACCCAACAGCAATCTTAAAAGACTGCGTGATTCCGCTCAGCGTAACGATGAAGTATTCCTGAATCTGCTGGATCAGGAGCTCGCCTTTCATCTTGGCTTTCTTCATCGCGGCAATGATCTGCTTTGCCAGGACGCACTTCGAGCACTGGGGGCTAACTTTGAGCTGACTCATAAACTACCTGCTTTGGGGGCTACATAGACAATGAGCAGTATACGTGTCTGACAGGACACACTCTCATCTGGATATTAACTCTACTACGATATTTTATACTGTCAAGTGAATTCCACTTAGTTATGCACATCCTCAAGCAGAGCTGACTTTGTATACACATTAGATGCGTTCCACAACATCCAACTATCTAGTCCAGAATCATATGTTGCTTGTATCTGTGCACGTACCATTGCAGGAGTGTAGTCTACCCCACCAAGACTAAAATCTTGTAACCAAGGGCGTAATTTTGAAGGAGAAGTTGAAGCTATATTAGCTTTCTTTACCGCTTCATCCATTGCGTATTTTATGACCTCATAAGGCTTACTTGCAGGACTAGCAAAACCTAAAAACTTAGGTGGATAGTGTGATGGATACACCATCGGTGCTACGAAATCGAAATGTTGTAATGCATCTCCTAGTATCTGCCCAATGCCCAGATCGTCGCTATTTGATGTTGTCATACCGAACAGGTCAGCAGATATTGGTATGCCCTTAGGTCTAAATGTTGTATCTAGAAATGCATAGAATTCTTTAAGTGCTACTGATTTAACTTTTCCTTCACTGTATGGATACGCTATATCTAACATATTTCCATCTGAAGGAAATCTTATGTAATCAAAGTTGAGTTCATCAAACCCGTATTCGTATGCTTGAAAGCCTATTAATGCTAAATAGTCCCAGACAGGCTTAGCACTTACATCAAGCCAACTAATTCCCTTTCTATCCTTCCAAACTTTTCCCGCTTTGTCTCTAACTGCATATTCAGGATGAGTCTTAACTAAACTTGAATCTTGAAAAGATGATATTCTACCGATAACATATATACCCTTATCATGTAGTTCCCCTATAAATTCCTTAATGTCAGTTATACGTCTGTCTGATGAATCGTATGCTAATAGCTTAGGATCATCCACTTCAAAGCTTACGCGGCCAGTGTAGTCTTTAATATCAATCATTACCGCATTTAACTCTGTTGTATCTATTAGATTAACTAGGTTATCTCGTAGCTTCTTACTCCCCGCTACCCAACTAGACATATATATAGCCTTAACCTTATCTGGAGTCTTTATGTGAGTAACCTCAAATGGTACTGGGAGTGTCTGTCTAGCTGTTGCTACAAAATCACTCTTGTATATTTCTTGTTCGAAAGGGAAAAAGTTTGCACAAACAAAAACTATTACTATTAGTGCACAAGATATTCCGATCCAAACTTTCGAATTCATTATATATTTGTCGATGAGTTATTTTCTGTAAAAACTGGAGTAGACTGTTCTTCTTTCACTTCTTTCTTCTCGTGTGGAAGATTGTAAGAGACCAGAACAATCGCTAGGCCTGATAATATTGCAATTATCTTATGCCAGGTTGAAGGAAATCCGAGGAAGAGAAATAGCGCAACCCATACACCCAATACTGTAAGCCATTGTCTTTTTGACATAAATTTAATTTATATATTATTAATTCTAACTATTATATCACTTTAGTTCGTTGATACAATAACCACAAACTCTCCTTTTTGTTTTTCTGGTGTATCAGTTAATATTTTTAATATTTCTGTAGCTGTTCCCTGTAAAACTTCTTCGTATATTTTAGTTATCTCTCGGACAATAGTTATTTTCTTCTCAATCTTTGAAAGTGATTCAAGAGTTTTTAATATTCTGTGTGTAGATTCATAGAAAACTATTGTCCTATCACTCTCAGCAATTTCTTTGAATGTAGTTTCTCTCCCCTTCTTATGTGGCATAAATCCTAGGAAGATAAACTCATGGGTTGGTACTCCTGATATTGATAGAGCTGCAGTTAGAGCTGATGGACCGGGCACTGATACTATTTTAACATCGCTATACTTCTCTCGTATCTTAGATACTAGTAATGATCCTGGATCTGATATTCCTGGTGTTCCTGCATCTGTGACTAGAGCAATAGTTTTACCTTCTTCAATTTTCTCTAGGATTAATTCAACCTTAGTATCGCCACTTTGTGCATGATAGCTTAACATAGGAGTAGATATATCATGTTTTTCAAACAATCTCTTAGTAACTCTAGTATCTTCACATAGGACAATATCGACTTCCTTAAGAATGCGTATTGCTCTTAAAGTTATATCCTCTAGATTCCCTATCGGTGTAGCTATTACATAAAAAGTAGACATAAAGATATAATATACTACACTATCTATATGGCAAGTAATCAAACAAACATTGTATATGTTACAAGAGACGTAGAGCGCGGTCTTGGTAGGGTTCCTGGTGATAACTATCACATAATAACTAACAGCACTCCTTATGCAGAGGAGATTAAGAAGCTATACCCAATGCATGTTCTTTTGATCGACTCTAGTGAGATACTTGATACTTATGAAATTCTTTTGAGACCTGAAGTACAGGAAATCATTACTAATTTTAATGCTTCTGTAATGGTTTTTAAGAATACAACAAATATTGAATCTTTTTGCAAAGAAAAGAATTGGGAATTACTAAATCCTAGTGCTGAGCTTTCTGAAAGAATTGAAAACAAGATTACTCAAGTAGAGTGGCTATCTGAACTTTCTTCCCTACTTCCTCCACATAAAATTACTCTTGTTAAAGATATTGTATGGGAGAAAAAACCTTTCATTCTTCAATGGTCACATGGACATACTGGAGATGGAACTATTTTGGTTAATAGCGAAAAGCAATTGGATGAAATTAAATCTAGGTTTCCTCACAGAGATGCTCGTGTTACTGAATATATTAAAGGTCCTATGTTTACTGTTAACATAGTTGTTACTGATACTGTGATTCTACTTGGAAATACTAGTTATCAGATTACAGGTATTCTTCCTTTTACTGAAAATGCTTTTAGTACAATTGGTAATGATTGGAGTGTGCCTCATACTATATTGAGTGAAGATCAATTAAATGATTTTAATGCTATTTCAGAGAAGGTAGCGCAGAAAATGCAGAAATCTAATTGGAGGGGACTATTTGGTATTGATGTTGTATATGATGAAGAGAGAAACAATCTTCATTTGATTGAGATTAATGCGAGACAACCAGCATCAACTACGTATGAGTCACAATTACAGAATGTAGTTAATATGCATGGAGTACCTGGTATATCTACTTTCGATGCTCATCTTTCTGTCCTATCAAAACAACCTATCACTTCTTCTTTAATTCCAATTAATGATGGTGCTCAGATACTACAGAGAGTTACTACAAAGACTGAAGATGTTGATATTAGTAAATTAGTTAATGCTGGATACAAGGTTATTAAGTATTCTAATACTAAACTTAATAAGGACCTTTGCCGTATTCAGTCTAAGCTTGGTATTATGGAAACTCATACTAAATTTAACTCTAGAGGAAAAGAGATTGTTGAATTACTTAGTTAAACCACCTAAGTCTGCGTACTTCTGTTTTAGATTTTAATGCTCTAGAGTGGGTATAGTTTTCTTCTCCTGTCTTATCAAGTTCAATCCATCTTTGTTCAGATATACTTTTATTTGTATCTGTTATTTCTATTATTCCTTTATGTAAACCTGTTCCGTATTCACCATCAGTTGGCCAGGCTACTGAATGTGCGTAGTGCAGGGTCACTGGAGTAAAGTTTTGGTATTCGATTTGATAAATTACTAATACATGATCTCTTTCTCCTCCCTCTGGACCATCAGTCATAGTTATTATATCTCCAACTTCTATCTCTTTAATTAGAACGTATTTACTATTATTGTCATGTGCCAGTGTTTTAACATTAGTGTTAATTATTGGTCTAAATTTAGAACGAATTTTACCTAAAATTCCTTTTGCATATGGGAACTTTAAATATTTATCGAGAGTTCCCTTTCCCCTACTTATACTTTCTTCATTTAATACATAATATACAAAACCAGAACACTCAATTCCAATATTGTTATCAACTAGCATCTTTTTAGTTGCTGCACTATCTAATTCTTTTACATTAATCTTATTAATTAATGCTATATCATTTAGCTCATCAAATATCTCTTTTGGACTTCCCTTACCCACATCTACTCTAAGTCCTGCTCTGCGAGCTTTAGTCTTATTGTTGTAATATGGAACGTTTTCGTATTGGTTTATAACCGCCAAAGCTCCTTCAGAAATTAGTTTTGTGTTCATATATATAGATTATCATAATAGAGACTTTTATGTTAATCTATGTTGTATGATAAGTATATTAGAAGGAACAGCTGATCTAGCATTTATCCTTGGTTTTGCTCTTTTGTCATGTATTGTTGCCTTTATTTGGTCTCCATTACTGATTAAATTGCTATACGGTTTTGAGGTGTTTAAGGGTCAAAAAAAGGAACTTGAGAATATCTCTTCTCAGAGAGGTAAGGATTTTACACCTGTCATGGGAGGTCTACTAGTAATTATTACTGTTGCTGTCATCACATACTTTCTTAACTGGTCTAGAGGATACACTTGGGTACCGATTGGAGTGATGCTTCTATCTGCCCTACTTGGAGCGGTTGATGACCTATTGAATGTATTTGGTTCTGAACGTAGATCTCGTAAGCTATCACAGATACTTACATTAATTAGAGTTCATAAGGAGTTTAAAATGAGGCTGTGGTATATTGTTACTCTTCCTTGGTCAATATTTAAGAGAACTTCAGTATGGATTGGTTCGAGATCAAGTAAGGGTATACATGTTCATGAGAAGCTACTATTACAGTTTGCTGCTGGATCTATCACTGCATGGTGGATATATGACAAACTTGGTACTGCTTGGCATTATATATACTTCCCATTTGGATATGATCTATATGCTGGTTGGCTCATCATTCCATTTATTATCCTAATTGTTATGTTTACAGCTAATGCTGTTAACATTGCTGATGGTATGGATGGACTTGCTGGAGGAATGCTTATCTCATCATTTAGTGCCCTTACACTTCTAAGTTGGATCAATGGTTTTGGTGAGATAGCTATTTTGAATGCGACCGTGGTTGGAGCATTGGTGACGTATACGTATTTTAATATTAAACCTGCTCGCTTCATGATGGGTGATGTTGGATCTCTAGGTCTTGGTGCTCTCTTTGCTGTTAATACAATAGCTATTGGAGAAATTGGTTCTATCTTCTTCCTTGGTTTTGTTTTCTATATCGAAGCTTTCAGTGTAGTGATACAAGTAGCTGGTAAATATATCTTGGGTAGAAAGATATTTAGAATGGCCCCTATCCACCACCACTTTGAGATTAAGGGTTGGAGTGAAGAGAAGACAATTATGAGATTCTGGATAATACACTTTATGTTTGTTGTTTTTGGTATTTGGCTAGCCCTACACTAATATGGAATATTTGCATTGGAAAGAGGAAAAGATTGCTGATCTAGGTGAGGAAAGTATTACTCGTATGTATGATAACGGGTTTGTTTTTACAAGAATTGATAGAGGTGTTATGCATCAGACTAGAAGTGTACGTATTGATTTGAATGCTTTTGAATTAAGTAGTGAGAATAGAAGAATTATGCGTAAGGGAGAGGGTATTGTGATGGAGAGTAATGATATTCCATACGCAAAGTATGATTGGAAGATTGGTAAGATAGCTAAAGATTTTTATGATATTAAAGCCTCAGGAGCGTTTTCTGCAAACAAGATAAAGGAATTGATTACAACTAATCATAGCTTTAACAAGATTATTTCATACTCTGATTTGGGATATGCTATATGCTACCAGAACAGTCATATACTCCATTACTGTTACCCTTTCTATGATCTAGAGAAATCTCCAAAGGATATGGGATTGGTTATGATGACTAAGGCTATATCACAAGCTAAGGTTAATGGACTTAAGTATGTATATCTTGGATC
>CAZBLC010000011.1:0-14617 GCA_964492835.1 uncultured Candidatus Saccharibacteria bacterium | reverse complement strand
CCTAGTAATGATTTTTTAAATTTTGTTAAATCGTATGCCATAATGAGGTAGTATATCATAGTAAGTTGAGATATAAAAAGGCCGAGCTTTAAGCTCGGCCTTTAACCCAAGATATACAGAAACAATCCTCCTATTTGACTTCTTTTGTTTTGAGGTTATCTAGACGTCCAGAATGTCCAAATTTAAAATATCACGGACATACAAAATTTGCAAAATAATAACCGTGATGCATGCACATCACGGTCGGTTGGTTAAAAACGCGTTCACTTTTCCGACGTTAAAACCTATTTAAACCAAGCCTCCTTTTCATCAGCTTAAGCGACGTAGCCACCTCCACCAATGACGTGTACTGCAAGATACACTATTAATACCATACAACACTTATACACTTAGTGCAACATATTCAAGTAATTGTTTTACTGACGGTGATCTGTCATTTATATACTCTTTAGCAGTTAGTATTGCCTTGAGCGCATCGCTATTCTTCTCAACTCCCCTCTTATATACACATAATTCTAGTGCATTTAGAAAATCTATTACACTCCCCTTATCAATCTTCTCATCGTTTAAGTCCTTAGCTATATCATCTACATAACTCACCTTATCCTTCTTTGATAACTTTAGAAATCCTTCTATCTCCTTATTCAAATCTGTATTAACTTCTTCACTTGCTACTGTAAGTATATTTAATCTAGATACTAGGGTTGGTAATAGTGTATGTACTGATGGCATTACAAGGAAGAAGTGGGTATCGGTATTTGGTTCTTCAAATACCTTAAGCAAAGCATTCTGTGCTTCGTTTGTAATATTCCCTGTCTCAATTATATATATTCTCTTTCCTTCATTTGAGAAGCTCTTAGATAGATGTTTCTCCTTTATCAACCTACTCTGATCAATTCCTAGTACATCAAACTTTTCATGATATACATCTGGGTTTTGTTCGTGATTTATATGAAATTTTTCTTTTAAGTATTCTTTTAAATGTCTTACTGAATCATTAAATGCGTGTATGAAGTATGCATGATGGTCTAGAGCTTTTAGATATTCAAATGGATTCATGCATACATTGTACACCAAAAGAAAATGCGGGTCAGCACCTGCTGACCCGCCCCCTACTTTTCTTTTTCTATATTCTATTCTCCGTGTTCGGGATTTTGGAGTTAGACCTACACCTCGTTTACAACTATTTTCATTACAACTTGGTGATGTTGAAACGTCCTTAGTGCTTCCTGGCACCGAGAATTAGTTGTAGCTAAGGAATTGCAATCACATGTTTCGAACTCCCATCGGGATCCGCATGTGTGCTGTGCAATTAGAGCTCCTTAGCGGTATTTCTGCTCTGGGGAAGAGATTAACATAATAGTAGTTGTGTGTCAAATTAATGCACTTGACAAGACTCTTATAAAATGATATTATATATAAGGTTAACTTTGATATACAGGCTTTAAATAGGTGCGCCGAACAATGCACCAGAGTATGGAAAAAATATGAGCAATGCAGTCAGTCCAGAGTTCGCAAAAACGGTTGGTATGATGGTGGAACGCCGCCAGAATTATTTGTCAGGACTCAAGTCTGGAAAGTCTATGGTGAAAATCACATACAAGAGCAAGCAACTAACTTGTGTCTACATGAGACACACCATCTCGACAGTTTCCGTCCAGACGACCCAGGAGATCGTCGATCACCTGTTCAACAGCAAGAGCCTCTGCTTATCTGGACCGTTCAATGAAATGATCGTCAAGTTCAATTTGAACGAGGTTCAGATCACCAACGGCTAGCCATTGAATCCCCCGCCTTCCGCGAAAACTCGCGAGGCGGGTTTTCTTTTATCTCTTACTTATAATACTCTTCTTGTATGTATCTAGGTGATCTAGTGCTATACCTGTTCCCTTTACTACACAGTACAGTGCTTCATCTGCTAACTTTGCTTTAACTCCAATTCTTCTAAATACCAACTCTGGTAGATTACGTAGCATTGATGATCCTCCTGTCATTATTATCCCCTGATCTATGATATCTGCTGAAAGTTCTGGAGGAGTCTCCTGTAATACATCCTTAATCGCCTTTATCATATCTCTAAGTTCTTTGTTTATAGCTTTTACCACTTCATTTGTCCTTACCTCAATTGATCTTGGTAATCCTGAAATGAAATCTCTTCCTCTTACCTGCATTACTAGCTCATCCTCTAGTGGTATAGCTGAACCGATATTTATCTTTATATCCTCCGCTGTCTTGTCTCCAATTGCTAGGTTAAATGTTTTCTTTATATAGTCCGCAATAGCTGCATCGATTCTGTTGCCTGCACACTTTACTGAACTAGATGCAACTATACCTCCAAGAGATATTACAGCTACGTCTGTTGTTCCTCCTCCAATATCAACTATCATATGTCCCTTTGCTTCGTGTATTGGTATTCCGGCCCCAATTGCAGCTAGTATTGGTTCCTTAACGACGAATGCACTACGTGCACCAGCTCGTATTGTTGCTTCAATAACTGCTCTTCTCTCTGTTGAAGTAATACCAGCTGGAACTGATACCATGATTTCTGGTTTAAATATATTCCATTTACCCAATGCTTTGTTTATGAAGTATCTAAGCATAGCTTCAGTAACTCGGTAGTCTGCTATAACTCCATCTCTCATTGGTCTGTATGCAATAATGTTATCAGGTGTTCTACCTATCATCTCTTTAGCTTCAAATCCTACAGCTAATACCTTTTTGTCTTGCTCAGATACAGCAACTACAGATGGTTCATTTAATACTATTCCTTTACCTGGCATGAATACCAGAGTATTAGCTGTTCCCAAATCTATTCCTAATTTTTGAGAGAAAAAGTTCATATATGTATGTGGAATATATCACAAAAATGGAATGGAATATAGTATTTTTCCACATTGCAATGGATATAGCGTATATGCTATATTATATCCATAACATCAAATATATGAAAAAAGACAATGCATTAGTAAATATAGGTAAGATGATAACTGAACTTAGAGAAGTACAGAACATGACTCAGAGTGATCTAGCAGAAAAGATTGGATCTACTCAGAGTGTTGTTGCTCGTATTGAGAAGGGTGAGCAGAATCTAAGTACTGAGACTTTAGCTAAGTTGAGTAAGGCACTAAATCATGAGATTGTATCTATCGCTCCAAAGGGTAAGATTAACTTCCGTATACAAGGTGGACGTAAACTTTCTGGAAGTATCAAGGTTAGAACATCTAAGAATGGTACTTTAGGTGTGATGAGTGCTGCCCTACTTAACAAAGGTGTGACTACAATTAAGAACGCTCCAAAGATTGAAGAGGTATATAGAATATCTGAGGTACTTGAAAGTATTGGAGTTAAAGTTGAATGGAATGACAACGACTTGATCATTACACCTCCGAAGAAAATTAATATGGACAAGATTGATACTGAGATAGCCGCAAAGACTCGTGCCGCTACAATGCTAGTTGGTCCACTAATTCATGAATTTAATTCATTTAGTATTCCCCAGTCTGGTGGGTGTAGACTAGGTACTAGAACTATCAAGCCATATTTCTATGCACTAGAGAATTTGGGAGTAAAGATTGAGACAACATCAGATGCATACATAATTACAAACAAAGGAATTAGAGCAAATGATATTGTACTTTACGAAGCTGGAGATACTGTTACTGAAACCATATTGATGGCAGTTGCGAGAATTCCAGAGAAAACTGTAATTAAGTTTGCTTCTGGTAACTACATGGTTCAAGATGTTTGTTTCTATCTAGAGAAACTTGGTGTAAAGATTGAAGGAATCGGTACATCAACTCTAACTGTACATGGTAAAGAAAATATTAATGTAGATGTTGAATATTCTGTTGGTGAGGACCCTATAGAAGCAATGTCTCTTCTTGCTACTGCTATTGTTACAAACTCTGGCATTACAATTGAACGTTGCCCTATCGACTTCCTTGAACTTGAGCTATTGAAACTTGAAAAAATGGGATTTAAGTATGAGATAAAGAAAAGATACAAAGGAGAGAATGGTAAAGTAAACTTGGTTGATATAAAGACATATCCAAGTGAACTTACTGCGCTTGAAGAAAAGATACATTCTCAACCATATCCTGGAATCAATATGGATAACCTACCATTCTTTGCTGTTATCGGTGCAGTTGCAAAGGGACAGACATTCATACATGACTGGTCATTTGAGGAGAGAGCGATATATTACAAGGAGCTTGATAACTTGGGTACAGAAAGTATTCTTGCAGATCCACATCGTTTCTATATCAAAGGTCCTACACAGTGGAAGAAGTCTGCTGACCTAGTATGTCCTCCTGCACTACGTCCTTCTGTGATTATTCTAATAGCTATGATGGCTTGTCCTGGAGTATCAATTCTTAGAAATGTATACAACATTAATCGTGGATATGAGGATCTTGCAGAGAGATTGAATTCTATTGGAGCGAAGATTGAGACGTTTAGGGATTTATAAAATCGCACAGACCCATTCGGATGTGTGCGACTTGAATTCAAGGCAAGCTACTACCCTGATTTTTTGACTTCCTAATCAACCCTTTTAGCGCCACCACCTCCCTCCTCATTTCCGGAGTATTAATCTTCTTAGTAATAGCGGGGTCCGGAATGTAAAGAGATCTAAAGAAAAAATTGTATCTGCTGTTTACCACAATGATTGGGTTAGCAGTTATGAATCCTACTGGATACGGATCAATGATTGATCCTTTCCTAGTTACTAACCACGAGTGATCACATCCATGAAAAGTGCATTTGCCAATAGTTTTTGAGTCCTTTGTGGTTTTCAAATCCATACCAACGACCCTGCCGTCTACCAATTTCAGGCCAGGTATTGTTGCGACAATTGCCCTGCAAACTGAATGACAGTTGTAAGTTATACCCACCTTTTCGGGAAGATTTTCGGCATAACCCATGAACTGGTGAACTAGTTTTATAACATCACACCACCTTCCTAAATCACCTTTAGGAGCTGCTCCAATCAGAACTGAGTTTCTAAGCATAGTAGTAATTCCTCTAAAAGAATATATAACACAATAAATATATTACGTCAACGTAAATATACCCTACAAATAAGGTATAAATATGGTATGTATATAATCGAGATTATCCCCATAGCACGTGGTATAGGCTCTGATACCCTCTCATACTTCTCTAATAAGGAGATATCAATTGGAACTATAGTAGATGTACCTATTAGAAAGAAGATGGTGCATGGAATAGTAATAGCTATTAAGAATGCTCATGAGATGAAGGGTGAGATAAAGAGTGCAGACTTTTCTCTAAAGAAGATAGATAAGATAAAGAGTACTAATTTCTTTACTAAAGAATTCATCGAGACAGTAACTGAAGTAGCTACATATCACTCATGTAGTGTCGGATCTGTGTTAAATACTTTAGTTCCTAAATACATACTTGAGAATATTGATAAGCTGAAGACACAGACGGATATTGTTAAGAAAATTGTTGATAGCAAAGTATCAGTTACTGAAAGATATGCAGTACAAGATGATGTTGGGGAGAGATATAGTGCATGGAAGAGTTTGGTAAGACAAGAATTTGCTCGCAAGAAATCTATAATCTTTGTCCTACCCACAATTGAAGACACTGACTATGCATATAGCATGATTGAAAAAGGTATTGAGGATTATGTATTTAAACTTCATGGCTCACTTACACCTAAAGAGATTGTAAGTACATGGAACAAAATACTTAAAGAAGAACATCCTGTAGTTCTTGTGACTACAGGTGGTTTTCTTTCGATAGCTCGAAATGATGTTGAGACGATCGTAGTTGAGTCAGAGAGTAATAGATCATACAAGATACCAAGACGACCGTTTCTTGATATCAGAAATGTATGCGAGATCTTTGCGAAGAGGAAAGGTATTAAAATATATTTTGCTGATACCATGTTGCGTCTAGAGACACTGTACAGAGAGAGTGAGGGTAACATACTCCAGTCTTCCCCATTTAAATATAGGTCATTAAGTAGTGCGAAAGATCATGTTATAGACATGAAGAAGATTAAGACCTTTGGTACTGATTTTAAAATTGTATCTGATGAAGTATTGGATTTGATACAGCAAACAAAGGATGATAGTAAGCATATGATAATACTAGCTACACGTCGTGGTATTTCTGGTACTACTGTATGTGGTGATTGTCAGTCTACAGTACTATGTAATAGCTGTAGCACTCCTGTAGTACTACATAAATCAGACAAGCTATCATCTGGTAAAAACTTTTTTATGTGTCATAGATGCGGTGAGAGAAGAAGTGCTGAGGAATATTGTAAGACCTGTGGTAGTTGGAAGCTTGGTGTTGTTGGTATTGGTATTGATTTGGTAATTGAGAAGATTGAAGAGAAGTTTAAAAATATTAGTATATTTAAGATTGATTCAGACTCTACAAAGACTGACAAGAATATTAGATCTGTAATTGAGAAATTTAGATCAAAGCCTGGTAGTATTTTAATTGGTACTGAGATGATGATTCCCTACATTCATGACAAAGTGGAGAATTCTGCAATAATCTCTCTAGACTCTCTCTTTGCATTACCAGACTTTAGAATACAGGAGAAGATTATAGGTATATTAATTAGAATTAGAGCATTAACTAAAGAAAACTTTACTGTCCAGACTAGAAGAATTGATGAAAAGGTATTTGAATATGGTTTAAAAGGTAATATTAGTGATTTCTACAAACAAAGTATTGATGAGAGAAAGAAGTTTAACTATCCCCCATTTACTACATTAATTAAGATTACTCTTGAGGGTAAAAAGGATGAGATAGTTAAGGATATGGAGGGTGTGCAGAATATACTAGATCCTTACGAGGTTGAAGTATTTCCTGCATTTACTCATACAGTACGAGGTAACTATGTTCTTCATGGTCTTATACGCATACCCTACGACAAATGGCCGAATGAGGATATTAATGACAAGATACGGTTACTTCCTCAACAGGTAGTTGTTAAGGTAGACCCAGAGACACTTTTATAGTACATTTTATACATGATTCCCAAGGACAATATGATCCTACAACTAGATAATCCTGTACTTAGAGCTAAAGCTTTGCCTGTTTCTGTTGATCAGATTACTAGTGAAGAAATACGTAAGGTTATATCTGATATGAAGAAGGCTATGGACAGCCAGAAGGATGGTGTAGCTATTGCTGCTCCACAGATTGGTGTATCACTTAGAATCTTTATGGTATCTGACAAGATACTTGCTGAAGCGGATAAGGACTACAAGAGCACTGGTAAGGATCTTGTATTTATCAATCCAGTTATCACAAAGCTGTCTCGTGACAAGCATGATGTTGAAGAAGGATGTCTGTCCGTAAGATGGAAGTATGGAAAGGTTAAGAGATCTATTAAAGCTAGTATTGAAGGATACAATGAACTTGGTGAAAAAGTTACTCGTGGTGCTAGTGGATTACTTGCTCAAGTATTTCAGCATGAGACAGATCATCTAGATGGTAAGTTGTTTATAGACAAAGCATTTGATGTGGAGGATATGCCACCTGAAGATTTAAAAAATGATAAATAGTAATATTAAAATTGGATTCTTTGGTACTCCTGACTATTCTGTAATTACTCTAAATGCATTAAAGGATGCGGGTTACAATATTTCCTTTATAGTTACTCAGCCTGATCGCCCTAAGGGACGTAATATGGTTATAACTCCCCCTCCTGCTAAGGTTTGGGGTAATGCAAATAACATACCTGTACTTCAGCCAGAGAAACTTAAGGATGAAGTATTGTATGAGGATCTTAAGAAATATGATTGTGATGTTTTTGTCGTTATAGCTTACGGAAAGATCATTCCTCTTGAGATTTTGAATATTCCTAAATATAAGTCTTTAAATATTCATGGATCTATTCTTCCTAAACTTCGTGGATCATGCCCTATCGAGACTGCAATATTAAATGATATGAGAGAAACTGGTGTGTCTATCATCAGAATGGATGAAGAGATGGATCATGGTCCAATTGTAGCTACAGAGAAAGTTATTGTTACTCCTTGGCCACCTAAGGCTAATGTTCTTGGACAAGCTATCGTTAATGCTGGATCTAGACTTATAGCTGATGTAATTCCTAAGTGGATATCAGGAGAGATTAAAGAAATTGAGCAGAATCATAGTGAAGCTAGCTATACCAAGATGATTAAGAAGGGAGATGGATTAATTGATCTGAGTGGTGATCCTTACAGGAACTACTTAAAAATCCAAGCATATGATGGCTGGCCTAGTACGTTCTTCTATTTGAATGATAAGAGAATTAAGATAACTGAAGCGAGTTTTGTTGATAACAAGCTTGTTATTGAAAAAGTAATTCCTGAAGGTAAGGCTGAGATTAGATATTCAGACTTAGTTCATTAGAACTAATACTCTCCCCTATAGCTTCTGCTTTGTTGGCTAGATAATACAATACTGTCCAAAAACACATTAGACATACTAGTGCTATACACAACCATTGATTTACAGTTTGTTTAAAGAATACTGGCATATTAGTTTCTACTCCAAAGTCCCTTTACCATGTTCTTTACTCTCGCTCCTCCTCTTCTAAGTAGTGACTGTCTCTTGTCCTTAGATGACTTTAGCTTTCGCATTACTTCATCTCTTACCACATCAATTGCTGCGTATAGGTCTTCCTTCTCTACACTTGCGTATATGTTTTGATCCTTAGCAATGATATGTATTTCTGCTTTAAATATATCTCCATGCTTATGATGATTAGTTGTCTTTGCTAATTCTAGGTCAAATACTACTGTAGGGTCATTTTCTAAAAACTTCTTTACAACGTCTAAATGTTTTTCAACATATTCTGATATTGATGGCGTTAAACTGATTGTTGTTGTTTTTATATTTATGTTCATATAGATATTATAACTCTTTGCTTTCAATACTCAAAATCTTACTAGGTGAATAGTGACCTGATATTATGCGTATAGCTGAGTTTGGATAGTTATCATGCATTATCTCTAGTATTCTTCTGTTAGCATTGTTGTTTTCTGCCTTTTCTTTTACTGAGATCCTGTATTGGTCCTCATTTACCCTCTCTACCACTTCCTTCCTGCTATTAGCTGTTATCTTCACTTTTATATACATATTTGCTATGATAGCATTGTTCCTTTAAAAAAGAACATATTCCGCGGTAGCTCAGCTGGTAGAGCAAGCGACTGTTAATCGCTAGGTCCTAGGTTCGATCCCTAGCCGCGGAGCCTGATATAAGGAACTTTAAAAGACTCTTCTAATACTAAGCACTATTAATTCTTTAATTGCTTCTCCACACTTTCCCTCTGTTTCTTAGAATATGAATCAAATAGGAATCGGACGGTAGTAAAGATAATAATCACAACTATCTCAGTAACAAGTAATGGAAATTTCCAATATGCATCAGCAAATATAATTCCAAATACGAACGGTAATGTGAGCCATAGAATAAAAATTCTTAGCATTGTTTCTTTAAAATCAAAAAATAGATCGACGACTGGTCCAAGATCTTTTACTGTTGGATTCACTTTTTTAAGCACTCTAGAAAGATTTTTTAGCTCTGTAATATTTGGAACTATTAATGACATGATACCTATACCCAAACTCAAAAATGACGGGAGCTGTATTGCGTGGAAGTACTCACCAACATCTCCAACAAGTACAACGAGCACAAATAACTGTATAAAATACAATAAGCTGAAAAAAATTAGAAAGTATATTCCTTTAATTTTTCTTGAGTAATACACCCCAACCAATCCCTTCAGAACAAAAAATAGTCCTTGAAGAAAACTTTCAACCCAAAAGAAGAGTAGTATAGTGAAGACATTCCAATCAAAGAAACTTACCCCCATTACGGGCACCAGAAATGAGACATACCAGCGTACCTTATCTAAATTCATGTATGTATAATAGCATAAGAATTATGGCGTACTATAACACTCTATTCTATACAAAACCCGCCCATCCGACATATTTAATTTACTTGTAAAGTAGACTCTATTTAGCTAAGTGTTTTTTCCTTTTGTTTTGTCAGTAGTTTAATTATAACAATAACTCCGACAAGGAGACTTCCATACTTACCAACTGCATAGGCAAGACTAAGTATGATTCCATTACCTTCAAACATACTCGCACTAGGTGCTGCAAGTAAAAAACCAAAATATGCAGCAAATAGAATAATAGAGAAAACTATATAGGTTGCGCATATTTTATTAAAGCGATATCCATAAAAAATAAAAAGTAGAGAGATGACTAAAATACCAACTAAAGTAAGACTTACATTATCACTACTTGGGCGAAACCACCCATGTGTTGCGTTTGTAAAATCACTTATAAACAAAAAAGCGAAAATCGTTACCAAAGAAACTAGCATTGATAATATTTTATTAAAGTTATTCATAGCACTATTTTATCAAATTTACTCTTAAGTGCCAAAATTAGAAATATCTATAAAATTCAACTTTCTTCAACTTTCCTTTTGGTCTCAACTGAATCCAGAGTTCTGAATACGGCCGAGCTACTGAACCATTAGGACATGTTTGACTCATCACGAAGATGATGTTATGGTTTTATTTATATTGCTCTTTGAATTGGAGAGCTTGAAATAAACCCCTAGCAAAAAGGCATCTCGTGCAGATCAGTGAAATATTAGCGATAATCTCGGGTATCACCCATACCATCGCCTACCTAGACTACAATCGTCAGGTCCTCAAGGGTGTGACGAAGCCAAACGGTGCAACTTGGCTAATTTGGTCAGTAATTGCGACAGTCAGCACTGGTAGTTATTTGAAAGCTACAGGTGACTCTTGGAAAAGTGTTATTCCTCTTCTGAATATCGCCCTATGCATCGCCACACTCATTTTTGCACTCTGTTTGAAGCGATTCAAAAAACCTGATGCAATGGATTTTGTAGCACTTACTATTGGTATCTTTGCGGTAGTAGTTTGGAAACAATACGGCTCTGCAAAATATGCCAACTTAATTGTTCAGTTCGCTATCCTAGCTGGATTCATTCCAACATGGAGAGCGATCATAAAGAATCCTTTGTGTGAACATGCAAGACCCTGGTGGATCTGGACAATAGGTTATGGCCTAGCAATTATTGTAGTAATACTACGATGGAGCGACCAATGGTATGACCTTGTGTATCCGATAAACTGCATTGTGCTACACTCATCAGTAGCACTTCTTGGAATGATCACTCAACACATTAAACGTCGAAAAGATAAATAGGAGTAGAATATGGCCAACATCCTTATCGTCGGTTTTGGAAAATCCGAAGCGCATAAACTGCAAGGTCGGATTGATGCTGTAATGAGTCAGCTTGGTAAGGACAGGGACGGTGAATCGGCAACAGTCATCTTGGATGCCGAGACTAAGTGGTGCGGTGGCACTGGGCGTGCACCATACTTGGTAGTCCGACATTCCAAAGCATCTGAGTCCGAGGCTATTGCCACAGCTCTTCATTCAGCACTCAATATGGACATCGAAGTCGAGGTTATTCACAGATACCTCGCTAGTCATGCTTAGACCAACCAACAGTGAGTCCTACTGAAGTCGAAACCGCTTGTAGCAAGTGTTATCTTGCACAGCGGTTTTCTTTTTTCCTCCCTTTATCATTCCTCCTCAATCTGATATCGTTATCCCATGACAACAATAAATCCTTGGATTAATTTTAATGGTAATGCAGAAGAAGCCTTTACTTTATATAAATCAATATTTGGTGGTGAGTTTACAAAACTAATACGTTTTAAAGACATTGCTGGACCAGACTTCCCCGTCTCTGAAAATGAGGCTAATAAGGTAATGTACATTTCTCTACCTGTTGGTAATAGTTTTTTAATAGCTAATGATGTTCCAGAGTTTATGGGTAAAGTAAGTGAGAATGAGAATAGGTCTAAGATATCTGTCAGTGTAGATAGTATGGGAGAGCTAGAGAGAGTATTTAGTAGACTTTCATCTGGAGGGAGTGTAGAAATGCCGATTTCTAATAGTCCTTGGGGCACTCATTTTGCTATGTTTAGAGACAAGTACGGTATTGAATGGACTGTGGAATATAGCGGATAGTGTAGATCTAGAATTTTAATACGCTCGGGTATACAATTAGTTTAATGTACAAGAGAGTCTTAAAACCAATCCTGTTCAAATTCGATCCTGAACTAGTACATGATACTTTCATCAGGCTTGGTAATTTACTTGGAAAGACACGCGCAGGTAGATCTGCTATTAGTTACTTCTGTAAATATGATAACAAGATCTTACACACCACGGTATGTGGTATTAAGTTTACTAATCCTGTTGGTCTTGGTGCTGGCTTTGATAAGGATATAGAACTTACCAACATCATTCCATCTGTAGGATTTGGTTATATGGAAGTTGGAGCAATTACAAGACTTCCCTATGAAGGTAACAGTGGTTTGAGATTAGCTAGATTACCACAGGATGAATCATTGATTGTATATTATGGACTTAAGAATATTGGAGCTGTAAAAATTGAAGATAAATTAAAGAATCTTAAGTTCAGCTTCCCTGTTGGATTAAATATCGCTAAGACTAATAGGGCTGACATATCAGGAGACAAATCTGTGATTGATTATGTAGAGACTTACAAAATGTTAAGTAAGTATTTTAGCTACGTAACGATTAATATATCCTGCCCTAACGCACAGGATGGATGCACCTTTCAGGATCCAGTTATGCTAGACAGCCTACTGTCATCGCTATCTAAGGAGAAGAAATCTTGTCCCATATTCCTCAAACTATCTACTCATCTATCTCAATCAGAGGTTGATAGCATAATTGATATTGTAAACAAATATCATATTATCGATGGATACATTACCGGTAATCTCTCAAAGAAAAGAGATATACTTAATCTAAAATCTAGTAAAGATAGGCTTGATCTAATACCTAACGGTGGTATATCTGGTAAACCAGTAAAAGATCTTTCTACAAATTTGATTAAATATATTTACAGAAAGACTCAAGGTAAATATGTAATTATCGGCCTTGGTGGAATCTTTACTGCAGAAGATGCTTACGAGAAGATACGTGCTGGTGCTTCCCTAGTACAATTAGTTACTGGTCTCATATATGAAGGACCTACTGTTGTTAATAGAATTAATGAGGGTTTAGTAAAGCTACTTAAGAGAGACGGGTATGCAAGCATACAACAAGCTGTTGGTGTTGATGTATAGTTCTTTACTTTAAAAACAAAACTATACCTTCAGGTTGTTTCTCTTCCTGTACCAATATACCCCATAAATAACTACGAGGAAGAAAACGTTCGTAAAGAATATTATAGGTGTAGACCAAGGCACTCCATCTATTGGTGTAAATGAAAATGGCCAGAGATACGGTGTTGGGAAGAAACTGGTTGAATGAGTGAACAGGTCTAAGAAAATATGAAATGGCCAAGCAAGCATTTCCCATACTGGTTTTTTAAATATTGCCCATACAACAAAGAATACTAGTGCAAATATTACAAAACTGTGTGTTATATCATACAGCGTGTGTACGTAACTAGGTATAGATTCTAGATCTGGCTTGCCTCCCGTGTGTAATTGCCATCTACCAGTTATTACCGAAGATATTATACGTTCAAAAAATAGGATACCGAATGATAGCAAGTCTGGAGCTATTCCAAAAATAAAACCGAGCCAAAAACTCCTCTTGTTCTTCCTTCCAAAAATTACACTACCCCATAAACCATGTGAAAGTATGTCCATGTGAATATTATATACCAAACGCTAATCAGTACATAATATATTTGCTTTTTTTGTATAACTATGGTATATAAAAAGTCGGTTAGTTCCCCAAAAAACCATGAAAACGGTAAGGAAATCAGTGTTTGCACTAATCATGTGCATTCTCGCAGTCACCAACACGTTGGCACAACAGTCGCCAACGCCAGTTCTCGATCCCAGCCAAGACTATGCTTGGTCGAGGGTGAAAGTGCGTCCAGGACAGCAGTCGAACAAAAGAAAAGCATGGAAGGCGCAGACGCCACCGATGCCGGATACCCCGATTGATGTTGATTACACGTGGTTCAACGTCCAGGCACCCCCTGGACTTTGGGACACTCCCACGGTTGCTCCCTATCTGGGAGCCAGCGCCGTGGACTTTGACACATGGAACGAGCAAGGCGCGTATTGCATTGAAATGGGTCCGCTTACGACGGCTCGCTACAGGGCCATGGCGACGGTTGAACTCAATCGCCTTCAAAAGCCCAACAGCACCCAAAAATACGAGAATTACTATATATCGTTTTGGGCAAAGATGGCGGGAAGCAGTCTTACCCCCAGCGACCGATTGGAAGCCTCGGTTGACATTGGAAGCGCCTCAACGGTGCCCGTAACAATCAGTAGGAACGACTCCGTTTGGAGGAGGTATCAATTCCTTGTCAGTAACGTGGGCCAAACCGCACCGCTCAAGCTGAAGTTCTTTTTGTCAAGGAACAAAGCTAGCCAATTGATGGCGTGGGTGGACTGCGTGCACTGGCAGTCGATCAGCGACCCGACCTCCGCTGACTTCAAGGTAATTGTCAACAACCCTCCTGGAACAGTGAAGGTTACCTGGAATGCGCTGGTTTATCCTTCAGGAGTCGCCTACTACG
>CAZBLC010000010.1:5693-17857 GCA_964492835.1 uncultured Candidatus Saccharibacteria bacterium | reverse complement strand
TGTCTCGTGCTGGAGTACTGTACGGAGTAACTATGGGTAGTGATGGAGCATCTAAGCTACTTTCAATTCAACTAGAACAGGCTGTGCAGGTGGCGAAGTAGGTATAGATTGACATCTACGCTATAGCGTGATATATTTTTAGTTAGTAGTTTCATTGTAGCAGATAGTGTCCTATTCTAGGACCTTATCTGCTACGATGAAAAGTCATTTGACAAAGTAATCGAGTATCAAAAATACTAGTCTTTGTTATGAAGCTAATTCAAAAACTTCTACTCTTTTCCATTGCCGCATTCTTTCTGTGCTCAATTGTCACTATGGGATTCATCGGCGCGAACGAGAGCTTTTCCCTCAATGATGCTGGAATTGCTCTCGATAGATACTACAAGCACCTACTTGTCTTTCAGGAATTGCAAGCTGGTGAAATGCCTATCGGCTTTGGCTCGGTCCAGGTTAAGGACCTCGGCGACTCCATTCAGTCGACTGCAGGGGGCTTGTCGGGAAAAGGTAACGCGCTCGCGATTTACATTACACCCGATTTCCTCCCAGTTTTAACAGTGATCTTGTTGGTAGGTGCGTCTTTCCTTGCCACACTATTGCTACTCTCTACCTTGATCGACTATTACAACCGACGTAACGTGTCGCGTCATCAGAAGGAGTTTGACGAAAGGGAACGTATTTCTGATCAGATTTAAGACTCGCGCCGCATGGTTCGCCCAGCGGTGCTTTTTTATACACAATAAAATTCTAATAAAAATTTCATTTAGATTTTATCAAAATTTTATACGGATTTTATCTCCCTTTTATATAATAACTAAATTAGTAGTTAATGTATAAAGTATGACTGAGAGCAATATTACAGAACAACAAGTCGAAGAAACAATTAGTCAGAACATCTATGTCATTAGAAACAGAAGAGTAATGATAGATGCCGACTTGGCAAAATTGTATAGCGTAGCCACGAAAACATTTAATAGAGCTATCAAGAGAAATATTCGTAGGTTCCCAGATGATTTTATGTTTCAACTTACGGAGAGTGAAAGTATGAACCGGTACCAATTTGGTACCGGTTCACAAAAACACCGAGATCCTCGCTTCCTCCCTTACACTTTCACCGAACACGGAGTTGCTATGCTGTCTTCTGTGCTAAATAGTGAAAGAGCGGTACAAATGAATATATTCATTGTCAGAGCTTTTATTAAAATGAGAGAATCACTTGAGCTCAACAAGGATTTAGCTATCAAGGTTGATGAAATAGAAAGAAAACAGAATGATCAGGGAAGAGTGTTGGCTACGGTAAACAATGTAGTAAAGCAACTAATTAGTAAACCTAATAAAGCTAAGAATAAGGTTGGATTTAATCTACCACCTCAGATTTAAAATTCACCATGCGGTACCAAATTGGTACCGCATACTCCATAACTACATAGGTTTACCAACAAAATAAATTGAACCGGTTCCAATTTGGAACCGGTTCGAAATCTAACTTGAGGTCACAGATTGTGACCTCAAGTCCACCACCTAAACCATCCCAGAATCCAATCTCCTTTGTTTTAACTAGTTACTTTACAAACAATAAAATCTATGTTACTCTACGTACCGGTCAGTATTCACCAAAACAACAAAAGCCTATTAAGGCAGAAAGAGAGTAGAAGTATGAGATATTTAGAGTATCGTGCTATTTGCGTAAAACTAGCCAACCCATCAGCTGAAGCTGTGGCTTGGTGTAGATCTCAAGGTAAAAGAGGAGATTGGTCGCCGGTGCTAACTTTTTACAACACAGGTTATCATCTACAGTATTTGACCAGGTTTAATCCTGTGAATACTCTAGGTGCGTCACATGTATGGAAAAGGTTACCATTTCGTTACTATAACCCATATACCAACCCCGATGATGTCAGAGTCTTAGAAGGATTCACTGTATGTCATCATGGTCACGTTGGACATGTTCGTCTACCTTCTCAGCCACCCAAACCGGCTCGATTGAGTTTGGAATTAGAACTTACACAGCACTTTGAGATGCCTCCGTATTCAATGCTACATGTGATAATCAATCATTGGTCTGGTTCTGATTATTTTCTGGAGATTAAAAGACTTCCTCGAGAATTAATTATGAATCGTCGTATGTAGTGCATTTTGTTCCAAAAAGTTTTTAGAAGATTGTTTGAAAATCTTATGATACATAGGATCTTGATAACAAATCTTGGAAGATCTCATTCATATTTTGTAATGAACCATCTTCAAATTAAAAGCACGCATCATATTCATGACCGTGCTTTTGTCATTTTAAACCATCCCAAAATCCAAAGTCTTTTTGTCCAAATCAGCACCAATAACCTTAAACTTTATAGGATCACCTAGAGTAAATCTCTTACCAGTCTTCTGTCCTATAATAGAATATGTCTTCTTGTCGAACATATAGAAATCAGTACCAATATTTCTAATATTAATCATTCCTTCAGACTTAGTTTCCTTTTCTTCAACATACAATCCATATTCAGTAACACCAGAGATAGTACCTTCAAAACTTTGTCCTACTTTGTCACTCATGTATTCAACTTGTTTCAACTTCTTGCTCTCACGCTCAGCTCCAGCAGCATCAATTTCTCTTGCAGTAGAAGTCTCAGCAATATGTTGGAATTCAACAATTTCTTTATCACCAAAACTATCATGCATTAAGTGTCTCTGTAGAATTCTCTGTATTAGTAAGTCAGGATATCTTCTGATCGGAGAAGTGAAGTGAGTGTAGAAATCAAAAGCAAGACCAAAGTGACCAATGTTCTTTGTTGAGTACACTGCCTTCTGCATAGAACGAATTAGAGCAGTACTGATCAGTGCTTCATGTTGCGTTCCTTGTATCTGCTTTAGTAATGACTTTATATCCCTTGCTGTAACTTTTCCAGAATCAGTCTTTAGATCATAACCTAGAGCCTTAACGAAAATAGCTAGATCAGACATTCTCTCTTGATCTGGTAGATCGTGAATACGGTATATAGATCCAGTATCCTTCTTTCCCTTGCCCTTTATTGCGTCAAAAATGAACCGAGCCACCTCTCTATTAGCTAATAGCATGTATTCCTCAACAAGCTTATGAGTATCTAGTCTCTCTTTCTTGTATACACCTATAGGTTTACCATTTTCGTCCAACTTAAACTTAATTTCTTCTTGTTCGAATTCAATAGCACCATTATCATACTTCTGCTTCTGTAATATTTTAGCTATCTCATTTAACTTATTAAGCTCCTTAAAGTATGTACCATTCTTTGTATTCAATACCTCCTGTGCATCCTCATATGTAAATCTATGATCAGAGTTAATTATAGTTTTACCGAAATGTCTCTCTAGAACATTACCTTGAGAATTAACAGTAAACCAAGCAGAGAAGGTAAGCTTGTCTTCATGTGGGTTTAGACTACATACGTCATTTGATAGTACTTCAGGAAGCATAGGTATAGTCCTATCAACCAAGTATATTGAACAACCACGCTTAAGTGCCTCTACATCTAGTGCAGACCCTATTTCTACATAGTGTGATACATCAGCAATATGTACTCCAATCTCATACTTATCACCACCGAGTTCCTTGAATGATATAGCATCATCAAAGTCTTTTGCATCAAAAGGATCTATTGTGAATGTGAGTGTATTTCTGAAATCAGTTCTCTTGGGTATCTCACTAGCAATATCTACACTCTTGTTTCGCTCAATTTCATCCGCTTCCTTCTCTACTTCAGCAGGGAAGTTAATCTCAAATCCTTTCTCAAGAACAATAGATTCCATCTCTACATTGTTATTACCTTTTCTTCCAAGAATTCTAATTATCACTCCTTCAGGATTAACTTTAGGATCAGTCCATTCATTCATCTTTACATATACCTTGTCTCCAATATTAACAAGAGCTCTATCTGATTCAGATAGTCTAATAGATGCATACGCTTTCTTGTCATCAGGGTATGCAGTAAGTACTCCTTCCTTGCTATCAATTACACATACAAAAGAATCACGAGCTCGCTTTATAACCTTAACAACTTCAGCAGTCTGTTGCTTGTATGAGTTTATCTTCCCAAGCTTTACCTCAACTATATCCCCATTAAGTGCAGTATTAAGATTACCAATCTCAATTACAATATCGTTCTCAGGATTTTTCGGGTTCTTTATGTAGCCCATTCCCTTACGAGTAGTTATAACGGTACCTTGGATGATTAGATCATTTTTCATTTGATTACTATATCCTAAAATGACCATACAAACAAATTATTTACAACAGTACTGTGTGGATGTATAGTTATATTATGACAATCATAATATCAATAGGGGCATTCATAGTTTTAGTATTATTATTCAGTATCCGTATCATTGCTCAAAACACAATCGCTGTGGTAGAGCTATTCGGTAAGTACAATCGTAGTATGGTTGCAGGTTTGAATATTAAGATTCCATTTTTTGAAACGATTAGAGAAAGAGTTAGTCTAAGACAACAAAACTTTGCATTGCAAGGGAACTATCCATCTAAGGATAAGGTTATAACTACTATCGGTACAAACCTAATCTACTCAGTAGATCATGGTGTAACCGAATCTAATCCTACAGGGGGAGCAGGGATAAAAAAGTATGTGTATGAGCTTGATAATAGAGAGAGATCTATAGAGGCAAGTATTGAGAACTCACTTAGAACATATGTAGCAAGAGAGACACATGAAAGTTTACTGGAAAAGAAAGAAGAACTAGCACTTCATATTAAAAGTGATCTAGAGGGTCAGTTTAATGAATGGGGAATGAAGATCAATAGTTTCCAGATTACAAATGTTACTTTCCCAATAACAATTACTAATGCTATGAGTGAAGTAGTTGCATCTGAACAGCTAAAGAGAGCTGCATCTAACAAAGGAGAAGCAATCAAAATACAAGCCATAAAAGAAGCTGAGGCTGAGAAGGAAAGAAAGCGTCTACAGGGAGAAGGAATCGCACTAGAAAGAGAAGCTATTGCTGAAGGATTGAAAAAGAGTATAGAGATTGTTAAGAATGTTACAAAGCAAGATTCAGAGGAGATAATTGCTACACTTACATTGACTCAATATCTAGATACTATGAAGACAATTGGACTATCAGATAACTCAAAAGTAATATTTATTGACTCTAATGTTAACAAGACAAAAGAGCTAATGACTACCCTTATGAGTAGCTTTGAAGCTAAATAATTTGCGTTTTTTTAGGCATTCTGTTACTATATCCCCCACATGTTAATGATACGTCTACAACGAGTAGGAAGAAAGCACGAACCAGTATTTCGTCTTGTTCTTACTGATTCTAAAAATAGTACAAAGAGTGGTAAGTACATCGAGGTACTTGGTTCATACGATCCTAGACAGGAAAACAAGATTGAGCAGTTTGATATGGTAAAGATCAAAGCTCATATGTCAAAAGGAGCTAAGCTATCAGATACAGTTCATAACTTCCTAGTTTCAAAGAAAGCAATTGATGGTAAGAAGAAGAATGTTCTTCCAAAGAAGAGTCCAATAGCTAAGGAGGCTACTGAAGAGGCTAAGGCCGCTCCAGCTCCAGCACCTACTGTATAGCAGGTGTGTATAACTTTCTTCTATTACTCCCCAAGTCAGGCTACAATATTACTGTACGATTATAATAATTAAGAACAACTGAAATGAATAATGACCAGCAATTTTTAGAATACGTAATTAAAGGACTAGTTGATAACCCAAACGATATAAAGATAACTAGAACAGTTGATGAGATGGGTGTTCTAATGACCCTAGAAGTTAACCCAGCAGATATGGGTAAGGTTATCGGAAGAGCAGGTAACACAGCAAAGGCAATCAGAACTCTACTAAGAGTTGTTGGTATGAAGAATAACTCAAGAGTTAACCTAAAGATCAATGAACCAGAAGGAGGTATAAAGGCTCCACTAGGAAGTAACATGAAGACAGTAGACGAAGCAATGGCAGACCTAAACATTTAATACGAAAGAGAGGCACCCGAAAGGGTGTTTTTCTTTGTCTACAAGGCTATTGCTAATATCACATATTTATGATATAGTATTGTAAGGTAGATTTGCCGACTATCAATATATAGAAACCTCAAAGAGGTACGGGTGCTGGCGTTAGTTGGTACTCTGTGGGCCGGAAGCTCTTCTAATATACGTAAAGGCGATGAAAGTTCGTTTAAAATGAAAAGTTACAAAATTCAACCAACCATACTGGAAAGACTTATGGAAGGTAGATCTCCTATTGAGAAGCAAGATCATCGCGATTGGAATGAGGGATACCAAGCTTGCTCACCAATTGTGGCATGCGTGGCGTCGCTGATCGTTATGATCATATCCTTGATCTTTGGTCTGCATTTTAAGAGTTGGCTAATTTTGGTAGTAGCAATAATACCCTCAATACTGTTCTGCTATTGCATTTCAGCGTCATTAAACTTCATGAAAAATTGGAGAAGATATGTCGCCACGGTTGATTTCGCAGAGTCGCAGTTGGGAATAAAGGATACCCGTTTGATGACTGATGATTTTCTTACGCACAAGATAAGAGAGGCAATAGAAAGCTCATACTTGAAAATGGTGGATTCTGAAGGATTTGCGACTCTTGTCGACCGTATATTGAATAGTCACATTAATCCACTAACTGGTAAGCCAATTTCTGATCCTTCGCGTCTTGGTTTTTGGAGATTGGTCTTCGAAGAGTTAAGAACAGAGGCCGATATACTCCATTTTGAAACAAATATCAGGCTTGATACCGCGCTTACATTAATGGGCGACAGGATTGATGGAGGTAGAAGATTGGATTTCTTTGCTAATCGAACAGTAAAACTTGTGGCAGAAAAACGAGAAGAACACGTAGAACTCATTAGAAAAATTCAAGAATGTTAACGAAACCGCACATGTCCAAAAGACCTCTGTGCGGTTTAACTTTGCCAAAATATAAAAAATGTGTTATCGTATAAATAATGAAATATCACGTAATAACTTTGTTCCCACAATCTCTAGATTCATATCTAAATGAATCTATTTTAAAGCGTGCGATAGAAGACAAAAAGATTTCAATAAAATTCTATAACCCTCGTGATTTTACAAAGGGTACTAGCTATTCAGACCGTAGAGTTGATGACAAACCATATGGAGGAGGTCCTGGAATGGTAATTGAAGCATTGCCTGTGATAAAGGCAATCAGTAAGGCTATAGGAAAGAAGGACAAGAAGAAGGTTAAAATAGTATGGTTCAGTCCATCTGGTAAACAATTCGATACTTTAAGTGCTAAGCAGTATACTGAAAAATATACTGATATCGTATTTGTATGTGGAAGATATGAAGGAATAGATGCTAGAGTAAAGAAAGCATTTAAGGTGGAGGAAGTATCAGTTGGACCATTTGTTCTAACTGGAGGTGAGCTACCAGCTATGATACTCATCGACACCATATCAAGGCAGATAAAGGGAGTACTTGGTGACCATGCTTCACTTGAAGAAACACGTATTGCAAGTAAGGATGTATATACTAGACCAGAAGTAGTAGAATATAGTGGTAAGAAGTATAGGGTGCCTAAGGTATTGCTATCAGGTAATCACAAATTAATCGATGAATGGAGAGAGAAACAAAATATTAAAAAGTCTTAAGGGATACAAGTCTACTTTAATCTTCTCCCTACTTTCTCTTGCCTTAATTTCATTTGGATTTATTAAACCAAATGATTTTCACTTTAACCCATACAGAGCAAATGATATCCACGAATCAAGTACAAGTATATTGTTTGTTGGAGATATGATGCTTGATCGAAATGTTAGAAATATAATTAATAGGGATGGGTTTGATAAGTTCTTTGAGGGAGTAAAAAATATCCTACAAGATGTTGATATTGCTGTAGGTAATCTAGAAGGAGCATTCACTAATAACCCATCAATTACTGCTGACTTAAAGAACAAAGCATTACAATTTACTTTTGACCCTAAGCTGTCACTAGAACTATCAGATCTTGGATTTGATGTACTAGGATTAGCTAATAACCATACATATAACTATGGTAGAGACGGACTAGAATCAACAAGAAGATATGTGGGTAGTGCAGGAATGCTATATTACGGTGATCCATTTAACAAAGACGAGATTAGCACAGTCATAGTAAAGAATGGTATTAGGATAGGCATTGTTGGATTCCATGAGTTCTACTATACGAATTTTAATAACGTATTTATTGAAATTGAGAAACTAAGACCCAATGTAGACCTAGTCATAGTTACTCCACACTGGGGAGATGAATATGAGAAGAGGCCAAATGAAAGAGTAGTTAAGTGGGCACATCAGTTCATAGATTCTGGAGCAGATATAGTAATCGGAGCACATTCACATGTGGTGGGAGATACAGAGGTGTATAAGGACAAGAAAATATACTATTCACTAGGTAACTTTGCTTTCGATCAGTACTTCTCTAAAGCAACTATGGAGGGACTTGTTGTGAGAATAGATATTACAAAGAATGATAACGGTATTAAAACTGAGTTTAAAGACACACTAGTTACAGTAGACAGAGAAGGAGTTCGTGTTAAATAGCTAAGTTATCCCCACGAAATGAAATTCTGATAAAATTTTTGTGTTTTTCGCAATTGCTTAATTTGGTATGGGTAATAGAATGTATGTATGAATGAAGGTAGATATATTACGGAAAAAGAGCTAGATGCGATTCTTGAGGCAAGAAGAATTGATGTAGGTGAACATGTAAAAAAATTAACTGCTGAAATGAATGAGTTTGCTAAGGAAATACAGGATTTGATCTCGCCCTCCCCAAGTAAGAAAATTCGGCATAATGGCAAAATTAAGATAAAAGAGGGGTGAGTCTATAACTTTAACTAAAAATAGTCCAGTTATCCCCTTGACTTTTCTCCAGCTCTCTGCTAGGCTCTATTTAACTTCATTTGATTGAGTTACTCTTGTAATTTGAAGGATTTCGTTAGTATTTGTTCGTGAGTTATTACTAAACATTAATCCTTAGCTTTTTGCTATTTTTGCATGCATATAACAAAAAAGTATTTCAGTCGGTTTAAGGCGCCGCTTACAGAAATGCCTAATCTTGTGGAATCACAGATTAAGTCTTTCGATCTTTTGATAAAGGAAGGTATAGAAGAGGTTTTAAAGGAGTTTTCACCAATAAAGGATCACGCTGAGAAAAAATTCGAGCTTTCTTTTGTTGGTTTTGAACTTGCTAAACCAAAGTATGATGAGCATTTTGCTAAAGTTAATAAGCTATCATACGAGGGTCAGATAAAAGTAAAGGTAAAATTGAAGAATAAACTACTGGATTCAGTAAAAGAGCAGGAAATGTTTCTTGCTGATTTGCCATTGATGACAGATCACGGAACGTTCATCATAAATGGTATCGAAAGAGTTATCGTTGCTCAGCTAGCACGTTCATTCGGTATATTCTTTACATCTAGTGAACTAAAGGGAAAGACATTCTTCGGAGCTAAGGTAATACCAGCTCGTGGAGTATGGATGGAAATTGAGAGTGATTCAGATGGTACTATATATGTACGTATCGACAGAAAGAGAAAGTTCCCAATAACATCTCTACTAAGAATACTTGGTGCAAAGACAGATGCTGACATACTAGCTATGTTTGCTGGTAATGAGCTTGCTGTTAAGGCAATTGAGCTAACTCTAGCTAAGGATCATGCAAAGACTGTAGATGAGGCTTACATAGAAATACATAAGAGACTAAGAGACGGAGATCTAGCTACAGCTGATAACGCTCGTGAGTACATCGGAAGTATATTCAATCCTGAAAGATACGATATCAACCGTGTTGGTAGATTCCGTTTCAACAAGAGATTTAATAAATCAATGGATGAGAAGGAGCTTGAGAGAAGAACAGTTAACGTAGATGATATATCTACAATCATCTCTCATATCGTAGAGCTAAACAACACTCCAGACGCAGTAGAAGACGATATTGATCACCTAGGATCAAGACGTGTTAAGTATGTAGGAGAACTACTACAACAGAAACTACGTGTTGGTATGACACAGATGAAGAGAAATATTCAGGACAGAATGTCTACAGTAGAACCTGATGTTACTCTACCAGTTAACTTCGTCTTCCCAAGACCACTACAAGCAAGAATTAAGGAATTCTTCACAACAAACCAGCTGTCACAATTCATGGGACAGGAGAACGTTCTATCAGAAATTGAGAACCTACGTCTACTTACAGCACTAGGTCCAGGAGGACTTACACGTGAGAGAGCAGGATTTGAGGTTCGTGACGTTCACCCATCACACTACGGAAGACTATGTCCAATCCACACACCAGAAGGACCGAACATCGGACTTGTACTTCGTCTAGCTACATATGCAAGAATCAATGATTTCGGAATGATTGAAACTCCATATGCAAAGGTAAAGAATGGAAAAGTTACAGATGAGATATCATACCTAAACGCTCTAGAAGAAGAAAACTTTAGAATTGCTCACGCTGCAATTCCATATGACAAGTCAGGTAAGATTACAGCTGATGAAGTTGAAGTTCGTATCAATGGTAAACCAGGCCTTGCAAAGGCAAGTGAGGTTGACTATATCGACGTATCAACAAACCAAGCATTCTCAATTGGTACATCACTAATTCCTTTCCTAAACCACGACGATGCTAACCGTGCGCTCATGGGATCTAACATGCAAAGACAGGCTACTCCATGTATCGTTACAGAAGCACCTCTAGTTGCTACAGGAATCGAAAAGCAATCAGTTATAGATACAGGAAGAATCGTACTAGCACCAGAGGATGGAGAGATTACATATGTTGATGCAAAGAAAGTAGTATTTGAAGGAAAGAAGACAGGAAAGAAGGAATACAATCTTGTTCACTTCTCAAGAACAAACGGATTCACAGCGTTCCACCAGAGACCGGTTGTTAACCTACACGACAAAGTTAAGAAGGGAGATGTTCTGGTAGATACATCTACATCTGATAACGGAGAAATTGCACTAGGACAGAACATGCTAGTAGCATTCATGTCATGGTCAGGTAATAACTACGAGGATGCTATCATCCTTTCTGAGAGAGTTGTAAAGAACAGTAAGTTTACATCTATTAACATCGAAGAATTCGTAGTTAACGTACGTGATACAAAACTAGGACCTGAAGTTACAACATGCGATATTCCAAACGTTGGAGAAGCTAAGCTAAAGAATCTTGCAGAAGATGGAGTTATTAGAGTTGGAGCTGAGGTTAGACCAGGAGATATCCTAGTTGGTAAGATTTCACCAAAGGGAGAGACTCAACTTACACCTGAAGAGAGACTACTTAGATCAATCTTTGGAGAAAAGGCTCGTGATGTTAAAGATACATCAAAGAGAATGGAAGGAGGTAACCGAGGTCGTGTTATTTCAGTAAAGATCTTCTCAAGAGACAGAGGAGACAAGCTAGAGTCAGGAATTATAAAGAAAATATACATTGAGGTAGCTGAGCTTAGAAATATCTCAGTTGGAGACAAACTTGCTGGACGTCACGGAAACAAGGGAGTTATCTCAAGAATCCTTCCAGAAGAAGATATGCCACACATGGAAGATGGTACACCTGTTGATGTTATCCTTACACCACTTGGAGTGCCTTCACGTATGAACCTAGGACAGATTCTAGAACTACACTTAGGACTAGCTGCACATACACTAGGATATCAAGCTATCGTTCCTCCTTTCACAGGAGCAACAGACGTTGAGATCAAAGAAGAGCTTGTTAAGGCAGGATTTGATGCATCTGGAAAGATGACTCTTCGTGATGGTAGAACAGGAGAGAAGTTCGATCAACCAATTGCAGTTGGATACATGTACATCCTAAAACTTCACCACATGGTTGAGGACAAGATACACATGCGTTCAATTGGACCATACTCTCTAATTACTCAACAACCACTTGGAGGAAAGGCTCAAGGTGGAGGACAGAGATTCGGAGAAATGGAAGTGTGGGCACTTCTTGGACACGGAGCAGCATATACTCTGCGTGAAATTCTAACAATTAAGTCTGATGATATTCAGGGTCGTTCACAGGCATTCGATTCAATCGTTAAGGGAGAAGGATTGAAGCAACCAAATCTTCCTGCATCATTCAATGTGCTTCTAAAGTCACTACGTGGACTTGCACTTGATGTTGAACTTATCAAAAAAGGTC
>CAZBLC010000010.1:0-5593 GCA_964492835.1 uncultured Candidatus Saccharibacteria bacterium | reverse complement strand
CTTCTAAAGTCACTACGTGGACTTGCACTTGATGTTGAACTTATCAAAAAAGGTCATACTGAGGAGGAGACTGAGTAATAATTAAACAAATAATGAATATGAATAAAAAAATTATTTTAGGAATTATTATAGCGGTGGTGGTGATAGTAGGAGCTTTGGTTGTTACTAAGTTGAACGAATCTAAATGGGATAATAAAGTTGATTCTAAAGCACAACTTGATCTAATAATGACTGATTGGAAGACATATACAAATACTAAATTAGGATTTGAAATAAAGTATCCTATAGATTGGAAAATTGATGAGAACACTGGAGGATTGGATACTTCTATCTCTATATACAAACCTAATAGTTCAACAGGAGATAACGACGCTTTTGTGAACAAAATAGATATCGATATTGATCCTTCATGTGATTCATCAGGTTGGACAATCAGTAATGACGAATTATATGGTTCATTCAATACACTTAATGTATGTTTGGACTCTAATAAATCATTACATGCAGAATCAGTGGCACTAAATGATGCTTATAAAGCTATAGAAAATCAAATTCTTTCAACATTTAAATTTACTTCTGTAGAGAACATCTCAGTAAATCAATCATCTAATTCAGTAAGTATAGAAGTAGCCTCTCCTAAATCAGGCGACAAGTTAATAATAGGCAAAACATACAATGTAGAGTGGTCTAATTATCCTGGTAAAGAAGATTTAAATGTAGTGCTAATGGGAAAAAAGTCTTCAGTTGTAATCACTTCATCATTAAAGGCTGCTAATGTTGGTACTTATAAAATGACAGTACCGGCTGTAGATATAAATGACACATACACCATCGAAGTATATCCATCAGGAGGTAGGGAGCGTGTTGGAAGAAGTGGAGAGTTTAAAATTACCAACTAATCTCATCAAATAACATTAAATATATGGAAAAAAACATAAATAAAAAAATGAATGATCCGCAAGATTTCGATGCAGTAAAGCTCGGAGTTGCTTCTCCTGAAAAAATACTTGAATGGTCATTTGGTGAGATTACAAAGCCTGAGACTATCAACTACAGAACACAACGTTCAGAAAAGAGTGGACTATTTGATGAAAAAATCTTCGGTCCAGACAAAGACTATGAATGTTACTGTGGAAAGTATCGTGGTATCAGATACAAGGGTATTACTTGTGAAAAATGTGGAGTTGAACTAACTCGATCTATAGTTCGTCGTGAGAGAATGGGACACATTGAACTAGCTACACCTGTATCTCATATCTGGTTCCTTCGCTCAATGCCATCACGCATTGGTCTAGTTCTTGGAATGACAACTTCTGACTTAGAGAAAGTAGTATATTTCGCAGGATACATAGTTACAAAGATACACCAGAATGAAAAGGATTCATTCCTAAAGGAACTTGAGTCTGAATTCAAGACAAAGGTCAAGGCTGCAAATGACGAGAAGACAAAAGAGGCTCTAAAGGAACTTGTAGTAACAGCAAGAAGAGAGATAGAGAGTATCGAACCAGGATTTGTTATGGATGAGGTTCAGTACCACAAGTACTCAATGAAGTACGGTTCACTATTCGAAGCTGGGATCGGAGCAGAAGCAATATTTGATATTCTAAAGAAAACAGATCTAGTTAAACTAAGTGAAGTACTAGAGACTGAACTAGCTAAGGCAGGAGCACTTGATCGCGAGAAGATAAACAAGAGAATTTCATTGATCAAATCAATGATTAAGTCAGGTACTCGTCCAGAATGGATGTTCCTTACACGTATTCCAGTTATTCCACCAGCTCTACGTCCTATGGTTGCTCTAGATGGAGGACGTTATGCTACATCAGATGTTAACGACCTATACCGAAGAGTTATAAACAGAAATAACCGTCTATTAAAGCTAAAAGAAATTGATGCTCCAGATGTTATTCTAAGAAACGAAAAGAGAATCCTTCAAGAAGCTGTTGATGCATTGATTGATAACTCAATCCGTCACGGTGCTGCTACAGGTGCTGCAGCAATCCAAGCTCAGAAGCGTGCTCTGAAGTCTCTTTCAGATAACCTAAAGAGTAAGAGAGGACTGTTCAGACAGAACCTACTTGGAAAGCGTGTGGACTACTCAGGACGTTCTGTAATCGTTGTGGGACCAGAGTTAGCACTTGATCAATGTGGACTTCCAAAGCACATGGCTCTAGAGCTATTCCGTCCTTTCGTAATCTCAGGACTACTAAAGAGAGAATTAGCATTCAACATCAGAGGAGCAGGTAAGCTAATCGATGAGGGAGCAAAAGAAGTTTGGGAAATTCTAGAAGAAGTTATTGCAGGAAAGTACGTTCTACTAAACCGTGCTCCTACACTACACAGACTAGGTATCCAGGCTTTCAGACCTACTCTAATTGAAGGTAACGCTATCCAAGTTCACCCACTAGTATGTACAGCTTTCAACGCTGACTTCGATGGAGACCAGATGGCCGTTCACGTTCCACTTGGAGTTGAGGCTCAGACAGAAGCTCGTGAGATCATGGCTTCAAACAAGAACATTCTAAAGCCAGGAAACGGAGATCCTACAGTTGTAGCTAAGCTACTTGATATCGTACTTGGATGTTTCTGGGTTACAAAGATGGTTGAAGGAGAAGTTGGAGAAGGAAAGATATTTGAGAGTCCAGAAGCAGCTCTAGTTGCTCACAACTATGGTGCAGTTACTTACAGAAGTAAGATAAAGGTACTTCCTGGAGAAGGAGTGAAGTTTAAGGAATTTGATGGAAAGATATTCGAGACAACTGTTGGAAGAATATTGTTCAACAATATGCTGCCTTCAGACTATCCATTCATCAACAAAGAAATTGATCGTAAGAAGCTATCAGGAATAATTGACGAACTAATCATCTCTCACGGAGTTGCTATGATTCCCGAAATTCTAGACGGAATCAAGAAGTTCGGATTCAAGTATGCTACACATTCAGGTACAACATGGGGTATTGATGATGTTGTAATTCCAGAAGGAAAGAAAGCAGTTATTGCTGCTGCTAAGACAAAGTCAGAAGAAGTAATGACACAGTTTGGTGATGGACTATTAACTGATGAAGAGAGACTAAGAAAGAACGTTGAGATATGGCACAAGGCTAAGAGTGATGTAGAAAAACTAATTCCAGCATCTCTAGATCGTATGGGATCAGTTTACGACATGGTTAACTCTGGAGCCCGTGGATCATACTCACAGATCACACAGATGGCAGGTATGAAAGGGCTTATTGCTTCAACATCAGGAGAGACAATTGAGTTCCCAATTCTATCATGTTCAAAGGAGGGTCTAACTCCAATCGAGTACTTCATTACTACACACGGATCAAGAAAGGGTCTAACAGATACAGCTCTTAACACAGCTAAAGCTGGATACCTAACAAGAAAGCTATTCGTTGTTGCACAGGATGTTATGGTTAATGAAGATGATTGTGGTACTAAGGATTTCATCACAGTTGTTAAGCAAACAGCTTCAGGAATCAATATACCACTTTCAAAGACTATCAGAGGACGTGTACTAGCAGAGGATGTATCTGACAAGGATGGTAATGTACTGTTCAAGAAGAATCACCTACTTACAAAGCTAGAAGCTCTAAAGATTGAGGATGCAGGAATTACATCAGTAAATGTAAGATCTCCACTTTCATGTAAGAGTATGCAAGGAGTTTGTGCTCAGTGTTACGGAGTGGATCTAGGAAACAACAAGATTGTTGAACTTGGAGAAGCTGTTGGAACAGTTGCAGGACAAGCTATCGGAGAGCCAGGAACACAGCTAACAATGCGTACATTCCACGCCGGAGGTACAGCGTCAGTTGGAGGAGATATTACACAAGGTCTTCCACGTGTTGAGGAAATCTTTGAGAAGAGAAGACCAAAGAACCCAGCTGTAGTTGCTACAGTTTCCGGTACTGTTACTGAAGTTAAGGATCTTGGAAAAGAGAAGGTCATCAGAATCCTTCCAGATCTAGAAGATAGATCAAAGAGTGGTAAAGCTAGTGAAGTTGAATACCTATACAACATCAAGCGTGTTCCATTCGTAAAGGTTGGAGACAAGGTAACTAAGGGAGATATCATTACTGACGGATCAGCTGATATTGATGAGAAGTTTGAGTATGCAGGAGCAGAGAAGGCAAAGAATTATGTTATCTCAGAAGTTGGTAAGATTTACGAACTACAGGGAGAAACAGTGGCTCGAAAACATATTGAAATTATCGTAAAGCAGATGTTCTCAAGAAGAAAGGTAACAAATTCAGGAGATACAAATCTTGCAGAGGGAACAATCGTTGATGATCTACAACTACAAGAAGAGAATGCTACAGCTAAAGCAAATGGTGGTTCACCTGCTAAAGCAGAACCAGTAGTTATGGGTATCACAGAAGTTTCTCTATCACGTAAGAGTTTCCTATCAGCAGCATCATTCCAGCACACAACTAGAGTACTTATAAACTCAGCTGTTCGTGGAAGTGAAGATGATCTAGTAGGACTAATGGAGAATGTTATCATCGGACGCTTGATTCCAGCAGGTTCAGGATTTGCAGGAAGTCCAAAGCAGAGAATGATAGAAGCAGTACAGCCTAAGGAGGAGATGGGGTACTAGTATTAAACAAAAAAGCACTCGAGAGGGTGCTTTTTTGTTTTGCAAAGTAATTACGTTAGGTATATGCTTATCTCGGACTAACTCAAATACAAGTTAGCCATTGAGGACTGAATTATGCACAGAAATTTTTGTCTTAAAGAGATGTGTGGTGTTGGGTTTGGGGCAGAAGCTGTTTCCAAAAGCCGAGAGATTGTTGAGAAAGTAACCAAGAGTCGAGGACCATGGTGGGAGTATCCTGCCAATTCAAGGGATGACTCCTTGTGGCTTGTTGTCACAGTGGAAGAACCTAGTCTAGCTACAGTATCACTACACTCCTCTGATTGGAGGGAAGATGCAATGGATGTCGGTGAGGTTGTATCAATCACATACGAGTCTGGATCAGACAGGAAAAAAGCTCGTATGTTCGTCAGAATGAAGCAAATGGGCGAAATGACGTTTGTCGTTACAGCCTAACACGGCCACCTTCGGGTGGCTTTACTTTACCCTCGTAATCTCTCTCGGATAGAATAGGGTTACAGTCCACTCATATGCAATCTCAAATCTCTTCTTCCATGACATGAAGTTGAATAGATATACTGTACGCCATACCCACCACATTATTTTCCCTTTGAATGTAAAACCGAAGAAATTACCAATCGCATACCATTGTCCAAGTGAGATTAATAATCCCTTTTGATTAAACTCAAATTTTAATAGTTCAGTTTCATTTCCAATTAGTCTCTCTATATTTGTAGCTACTACTTTAGCTTGCTGAACTGCTACTTGAGCTAGCATGGGGCTAGTTCCAGCAGAGTCACCAAGAGCAAATACACTGCTGTCATTTAAGGTTTGCAGAAACTCATTAGTATCAACTCTTCCTTTAACTCCAGGTTGTATACCAGATATGTGAGAGATAGATGGGGTTACTCCGGCTACCCAGATCATTGTGTGGGTCTTTAGGATATTTCCATCCTTGAATGTAATGGCATTAGGTTCAACCTTTGTAGCTATAGAGTT
>CAZBLC010000009.1:0-18443 GCA_964492835.1 uncultured Candidatus Saccharibacteria bacterium | reverse complement strand
ACCAGAGTCAAAATCATTAATAGTGTATAAATATATTTTTTCATGCTATTGAGTTTGTAGTGATAGGTTTAATTCATCATGTGCCTGACGTATAGCTCCATACACATCGGCTCTTCCACTAGTTACAGATTCAATCATAGAAGTAAATATTGTATTTGATTTAGTCTGATTTACATCAAGCCAACCTCTAGAGATTAGTGAACCATCTAGGAATATTGTCATATATGGATCAGCAGATCCTGCAACAATATCATCTCTTCTTACAGATGGTAGATATGTAATATCACTCAATACCTTTGTTGCATCAGGTGCTGTAAGGATACTTAATACTGAGTATGTATTGTTTTGATCTGTTGTACTTCGAACTATAGATAGTCCGTACATATCTCCGTATGTAGTACGTACCTTTCCGCTCCTTGCTTGTGGCATAGGTGCTACATCGTAATCAATATTAGGATTCTTTGCTCTTAGATCATTTAACTCTGAAGTAAATCCAAAATATGTAGCTAGGTTTCCTGAAAGGAAGCTATTCTTTGAACTAGGTAGTGATCTATTCCAAGAATACTGAGGATTTCTAGGATCAGAGAATTGTGTAAAGAAAGTTACAGCTGGAGAAGATAGTCGTGAACCTGAAAAGCTTCCATCCCCTATAGCACTCTGTAGTGTTCCATCAGATACAAATGTAATTGGACTTCCAGCTTGTAGTAGCAGAGTACTTAGTATTTCTTTAGCATTGTTAATATTCTTAAATTCTCCTAGAGCTATAGCGCTTCGTCGAATATTTGAATTATCATCCTTTAGATTTATTCTCTTACCAATCTCTACAAACTCATCCCAGTATTGAGGATATTTTGCTATACCAGCATTAGTAAATATTGTTTTGTTCCAATACATCACCATTGGGTCTACGATGAGTGGTAGAGCTAGTATTCCTGTACTTGTGAGATATAGGTCGGCTTGTGAGATGAATGTATTTTGATAGTCTCTCTGTGGGAACAGGGTTTTTGGAATCTCCACTATCTTGTCGAAATACCCCATTACATCCTGTTGTGATATTAGTATTGCATCTGGACCTTTTCCGCGAGCAAGCTCTTCAATGAACTGCTTTCTAAAGTTTGATTCTGAAATCTCAGTATATTTAATACTTAGAGGAACACTTCTTGTCTGATTTAGTCTCTGTACGAATTCATTGAAACTAGATTGAGGGAATGTACCCCATATCGTTACTGCTGGTAATGCATTACTTGCTGTATTACTCTTGTATGTAGCAAAAAGAGTTACTCCTAGTATGATACATATTACAAAAACTGCTGTTAATATTATTTGAAATTTACTCATATTCTTTTTAATATAATCCCATAATGATGATCTCCTGCATTAAAACTTTTTTCTAATACAAACCCTACTTTTTGAAATATCCCCTCAGCTATCATAACAGGTACAGTTGTCTTTGGACTTAGACTTCCTCCAGGAGTCCAATCAACTACCATAAGTTTACCATTTGCCTTTAGCAAACGTTTAATTTCAAGAGCTAAATTATCCCTATCCTCCACTGCAATTTGAAAGAGAGTATTTGATAGTATTACCCTATCAGCTATAGCTTCTCTAAGCTTAGTGCCTCCAAGCTTCTCTATATTCCCCCATACAATCTCAATGTTATGCAGTCCTGCTAGTGAAGCACCACTCTTTATCTTGTTTAATATATCCTGTTGAACATCAACTGAATATACACGACCAGAAGGTCCTACTTTTTTTGCAGCTTCGATAGAATAGAAACCGGAGCCGGCTCCTAGATCTACAACTTTCATACCATGTTCGAGTCCTAATTCTGCTATATTTTTTTGAGGGTCTGAGAACATGAGTACATTATACCCTGTTAAAGACAAATAAGTGAAGCCAATGAATCCCCATCTCGGAGTTTCATCACTCTCACACCTTGTGTAGAACGTCCTAGTGTAGGAATTTCTTTTAGATCAACACGTATCACCTGACTCTTCTTAGACATAGCCACCATTTCCTCTATATCATCTGTAACTACCTTTGCAGCGATAAGTGGACCAGTCTTGTCTGTAACATTCATTGTTAATATACCTGATCCTCCACGATTCTGTGTCTTGTATTCCTCAAGTTTAGTCTTTTTACCATATCCATGTGCACCCATAACGAATAGTTTTGGATTCTTAGCATCCTTTGATACAACATCAGCACTAATTACAGCATCATCCTTTCCAAGCTTTATAACTCTAACTCCTGCGGCATTACGCCCCATCTCTCTCACATCTTCAGCTTCGAAACGAATAGATTGTCCATCACGAGTAGCGATAACTATATCGTCATTCTTTGATACAAATGATGCAGACATTAGTTCGTCACCTTGATCGAGAGTAATAGCTATAAGTCCAGAACGTCTTACATCATGGAAATGCTTAGCAGAACTCTTCTTTCCAGTACCATTCTTTGTAACCATCATTAATGCAAGATTATCAGCCTCCTTCTTGTTCTTTGGCATAGGTAGGATTGAGGTAATCTTTTCACTTTCAGAGAGCGATAGGAAGTTCATTATAGACTTACCTCTTGTAGCACGCTTTCCCTCAGGTAGATCGTACATCTTTATCTGATATGCCTTACCCATGTCTGTGAAGAATAGCAAATCATTATGTGCATTTCCGTATACAAGATGAGTAATGAAGTCTTCTTCCTTTGTATCAAGATCAACTACTCCCACTCCACCTCTCTTCTGTTGTCTGTATTCATCAGGGTTTGTTCTCTTGATATATCCTCCCTTTGTAAGTACTAGAACACTCTCTTCATCAGGGATTAGATCTTCTGGGTTGAAGTCCTTTAGACCATGCTTAATTAGGCGAGTACGTCTATCATCTCCGTACTTTGCCTTTATCTCAACTAATTCGTCTTTGATAATTCCTCTAACTTTCTTTTCACTACCAAGAATTTCTTTTAGTCTCTCAATTAGTTCTTGTACTTCTTTTAACTCATCTAGAACTTTCTTTCTTTCAAGACCAGCCAGTTTCTGAAGTCTCATTTCAAGAATTGCAGTAGCCTGCTTCTCTGAGAACTTAAACTTCTTCATTAAGTTTGCATGTGCTTCAACAGCATCCTTTGAACCTCTGATCAAAGTAATTATTTCATCAATATGATCTAGCGCTTTCTTCAATCCAAGAAGGATATGTTCTCTGTCTTCAGCTTTAGTTAGATCAAATTGTGTTCTTCTTCTCACAACTTCAACACGGTGAGTTACGAATTCTTCAAGAATTGATTTTAGAGAAAGTGTTTGTGGTACTCCATTTACTAGGGCAACAGTGTTTACGTGGAATGTATCCTCTAATTGTGTATGTTTGTAGATATAGTTAAGAACCTTCTCTGGATATGCACCATTCTTAAGGTCGATAACGATACGCATATCCTTGTCAGACTCATCACGTAGTCCTTTTATACCCTCAATTGCTTTGTCTCGTACCAAGTCTGCAATCTTTATAATCAACTCTGCTTTGTTAACTCTGTAAGGGATAGATGTAATGATAATCTGGAACTGTCCCTTCTTGTCCTCAACTATCTCAGCTTCTCCACGAACAACAATACCTCCACGTCCAGTAGAGTATGCATGTTGTATATCCTTCTCTCCGTACATTATTCCCCCCGTTGGGAAGTCTGGACCCTTAATGAATTGTAGCAGGTCTTCAGTTGTAGCGTTCTTGTTCTCAATTAGATGTACTGTTGCATCGATAACCTCATTTAGGTTATGAGGTGCAATGTTTGTTGCCATACCTACAGCAATTCCTAGTGTTCCGTTAAGTAGCAGGTTTGGTACAGCAGTTGGCAGAACGATAGGTTCCTTTCTTGTACCATCGTAGTTTGGTCTAAAGTCTACTGTATCCTTTTCAATATCACGTAATAGCTCTGCTGCAGGACGTGACATCTTTGCCTCCGTATATCGCATAGCAGCTGCTGGATCTCCGTCTATGTTACCGAAGTTACCTTGTCCTTGTATTAGCTGATATCTCATCTTGAAATCCTGTGCCATACCCACCATAGAGTCATATACAGCAACGTCACCGTGTGGGTGATAGTTTCCAAGTACGTCTCCCACCACTACGGCAGACTTACGGAACTTAGCAGAGGCTGTAAGTCCTTTTTCATGCATGGCGTATAGAATTCTTCTGTGTACAGGCTTAAGACCATCACGTACATCAGGAAGAGCACGTGCTGTTATAACTGACATGGCATAGTCTAGATATGACTCACGCATCTCTGAGGTAATGTTTCTAGCAACTATACCCAAGCTTGGATCTCTAGGAGCTGCCTCTACCGCAATTTCTGGTTCTTTTTTAGCCATGTTATTAGTCTATTTAATAATTTTATTAGTAGATTATATCAAAAATGAGTATGTTTGTCGCGTGTTTATAGACATTGACGGAGGGGGTTAAATGGTTGTGTTATGTAGAACAAGGTAAATATTAACACTTGACTTATAACTCATCTTAGGGTTATAATATCCCTATCACTATGAAAGAGACCCTTGTGTAGATACGTCTACATCGGGGGCTTTTTCTTTTAGGATCTTTGTAGAGAATTTATGATAGTGTTCGTTAAGAAATGATATTTCTATGTTCTTATTTTTGACCAGAATTGAACATTTTTTATTATCCGGAGCTATTACCAAACTAATAGCATTATTTTCACGCAAAAACTCAACCAGACATCCAAAGTCACCGTCACCGGTTACCAAAATGCATTTATCAAATGATTTTGTATAGAAATCAGAAGTTGTCTTAAGAACTAACTCGGCATCACAATTCCCTTTTACTATACCACCCACGGAAACAGTTTGTTTAAAAATTAAAATGTATCCACATTCTTGTAGATACCTATAGAAAGACGTTCTACTTGGTACTAGTCCTATAAATAGATATACATTAGTAGGATTATACTTTTGACGAAGCCATCCTCTAAATTTTTTATAGTCTATTTCATAGTTAAGCTCCTTAGCCGAACGGTATAAGTTATTACCATCAATATAGATATTTATTCTACTCATCAATATGAATTCTACCTCTTCCCTGCACTCACCTCAAGTTCTGAACTGTATTGAACCTTGTTACCATTCTTAAATATGTTCTTTATATCCTCCCAAGCTCCTACAACAGATGCAGTAAGAGAAGTAACTGGTGCATCTACCTTTACTTCCTTTTTCTTCCCATCAGCAACTACAGCATTAGAGTTAAGACTGTATGAGAACATCCAACCAGCAAAGATTAATAGAGAGATAGATGAAGACACAACAAAAGCATATCTTCTTCTAACATGCTCAGGTTTAGTTTTCATTCTTTCTATATGCTCTAACATATAACTATTATACTACTCTTTTGATGAATCAAGTAGAACAATATCCCCTTCTTTACCTTCCAAATCTTTTTTCTTCAGAGTTAACTTTGCTTCTGCTTTAGGATTCTCTCCAGCTTCCTTCAAGAACACCTTCAATGTCTCAGGTTCATAATGCATTGGGATGATTATCTTAGGTTCTAGTGATATAGCAAGCTTGTATGCCTTAACAGGATCAAGTACTCCCTCACCTCCAACTGGAACAAACAATATATCTATCTCATCTAGTGCTTCAATTGTCTCTGCTTTTAATTCAGAGTTGTTTATCGCTCCAAGGAAACAAATGTTCATGTTCTCAAGTGATACTGTATATATTGTATTAACCAAATCCTTACCTCCATACTTAGATTCTGAAGCTAGACCTTTAATGAATACTTCTTTAACCTCATATTCTCCAGGACCTGATATTACGAATGGTTTCTTTTCTCCATGTGTTACCTGATCAATACCATTAAAGTCTACATGATGAGTTGTTGTAAGTACGATGTCAGCACCAAAACGACTAGATTTAAGTTTTGAATCCTTTGAAATAGGATTAAAAGCTAGTGTTGTATCACCGAACTGTACCTTAAAAAATTCCCCTCCGAAATATGTAATTATCATAATAGTTGGTATTTTAGCACATAGTCATGATATCGTTAATACATGCAAGAAAATATCTGGGAAAAGGAGTATAGGGATCCACAACTGGTAAGTCTTAGTGACGTACCAGCTAAGTGTGTAAAGGATTTTACTAGATATATTCGTAAACTAGGTGTAATTGATAACTTAAATATACTAGACCTTGGTTGTGGTAATGCGAAGAATAGCTTTTATATCTCCGAACAAGGTATTGGTAACAGTATTGTCGGTATTGACATATCAGAGACCGCGTTAAAGTATGCAAGTGAATTAACAAAGGGTCAGTTTATGAAATTAAGTATTGGTAAGGTATTACCTTTCGAGAGTAACAGTTTTGATATTGTACTTGATGTAACTGCATCTAATTCTCTGAATGAATCTGAGAGAGAAATATATTTGAAGGAGGTGTATAGACTACTTAAACCAAATGGATACTTCTTCCTTCGTGCATTATGTAAAGACGGAGACAAGAATGCTCAGAATCTACTTAAGACTAATCCAGGAGGTGAAAAGGATACGTATATAATGCCTGATTTGGGACTTACAGAGAGAGTATTTTCTAAAGATGATCTATTAAATACGTATATAGAGTTTGGTGCTCCACTGTATATGGACAAGGAGACACACTATACAAAGTTTAACGGGAAGCTGTACAAGAGAAACTTCTGGGTGGTGGTGTGGGGGAAATTTTAAGAAGTATTAGTTAGTCTTAAAAGAAAGAACTTGCCCTTTGGTGTTAAATTAATAGACTGATTATTATCACTTCCATTTATTTCTACCAGACCATTGAGGTCAGCAGATGCTAATTCTTCTGAATCAATTATTCGTTCATAATCACGAGTGCGGTTATTATATTTAATAATTGCACCGTTATTATTGTATATAGTTTCTTTTATTTTAAACAAAATTAAAGAATTCTTTTCTTTATATTTTAAGTACTCTTGCGACCAAATCTCTTGCTTCTCCTTTATTGATGTATTTTTATCTATTTCAGTATTTAGATCCTTCTGCTCTTCCTTCTTCTTTGATATTAATTTTAGATTATTGGTCTTTTCTGATTCATATTCTAATCTCTTTGTGTCTCTAATGGATTCCTTTTTATAAAAAAAGATTAAGCTAACCTTCTCCACCTCGTTTATAAGGTATGGCAAATATTTAATGATGATAAATGTAGAAATTGAAGGAAATATTATAAAACTTGATATATGTTGCCAAAACTCATACCTATCCAATACAAACTGAATATATTCGATCTTAGGAACTATAAGTTTATCTTCACTTTGTAAGAACAAAATATAAAAAAACTTCCAGTTCCACAAGATAACAGATATTAAATATGTGCCGTAAAGTGGGTTAGCAAACCTTTCCTTGATTACGTCTATAACATCTTTGGACTTCATGTTTAGAGTATATACTATTAAAAATATACGAACCATAGACATTTCCCCATATATATACTATAGTATCCCCACGGTAATTTACCGATTATTAACCCCGTATATACGCTAAAACCGCAACTTTTCATTAATATTAAAAAGCGGACCGTATATATTTAAAATATGATTAAAAAGACAAAAGAAGTAGTAGAGGAAACTGCTGTTAAGAAGGTAAAGAAAGCTAAGGTAGCCGTTGAACCTAAGCTTGATACAGTGATGGATAGGATAATAAATGATTCAGCTAATCCACCTATCGTAGGTGATATTGTTGAAGGACCAGTTATTAACATTGAGAAATCAGCTGTATATATCGACCTAGCACCATTTGGTACAGGTACTATATATGGTCGTGAGTATATGACTGCTCGTGATGTTATAAAGAAGATAAACATTGGAGATGTTATTGCTGCTAAGGTAGTTAATACAGACAACAAGGAGGGATATATCGAACTTTCTCTAAAGGAAGCTCGCCAAGCTCTTATCTGGTCTGAAGCAGAGGTTGCTATCAACAACAAGACAACTCTTGAACTACCTATTATAGAGGCAAACAAAGGTGGTCTTATCATCGAATGGCAAGGTATCTCTGGATTCCTTCCTGCATCTCAACTTAAGACAGAACACTATCCACGTGTTGCTGACGGAGACAAGGACAAGATTCTAGAAGAACTAAAGAAGCTGGTAGGAACAAAGATTTCTGTTTCTATCATCTCAGCTATTCCAAAGGAAGGTAAGCTTATCTTCTCTGAGAAGACACCTGAGTCAAAGGACAAGGAAAAGATTGTTGGTAAGTACAAGGTTGGAGATACTCTTGATGGAACTGTTACAGGTATCGTTGATTTCGGAGTATTCGTAAAGCTAGAGGATGGACTAGAGGGTCTAGTACATATATCAGAAATTGATTGGGCTCTAGTAGAAGATCCTCGTACCCTATTTAAAGTAGGTCAAAAGATCAAGGTAAAGGTAATTGAGATCAAGGACGGAAAGGTATCACTTTCACTTAAGGCTCTTAAGGAGAACCCTTGGGTAGAAGCTTCAAAGAAATACAAGAAGGATCAAGTTGTTGAAGGAGTTGTTATCAAGTTCAACAAGCATGGTGCTCTTGCTTCAATTGAGGAAGGTATCGCTGGACTAGTACATATCTCTGAATTCGGTTCAGAAGAAAAACTAAGAAAGACTCTTGCTCTAGGTAATTCTTACAAGTTCAAGATTACATTGTTTGATGTAAAGGAACAGAAGATGGCATTGTCATTTACTGGAGAGAAGAAATAGTTAGAGGTTAGTATTCGTTTAAATAAACAGCCCGACGTACTCGGGCTGTTTATTTATATAATTAATATTGACATCAAATTTAAAATAGATAATAATATTAATACTCGGCAACGATTCGCCTTGGGGTTACGACCCCAGTACAAGAAAAAGATGATTAATTCAGAAAACGAATTGTCGTCTTTTTTGTTTTATAAAAAAGATAGTTAGATATTGTACCCATCTTATTCTTAAGTCTTTTTGAATCATAATTTCTAATTTGATTTATTATCATAGTATGTAAATCATATTTGAAATAGAAAGCAATATGCCCTGAATCCTCTCTTAGAGTTTTGGTAATAGAAATACCAACAAAAGTTCTGTGACTCGTCTTTTTAATGATTAAAACTGGCCTCATATACCCTTTTCCCTTACCATCTTGCTCTGATCCTATGTTTATACCAACACAACACCACCATATTTCCTTTTCACGAAAATGTGGTCTATATTGAAGTTTCTCAATACTCTTCTTTACTTCATTCCAGTCATCAAAATCTTTTTCATACTCCATTAATCAATCCTAACAAACAGAGATAAAATCCGTATAAAATATTGATAAAATCTAAATGAAATTTTTATTAAGATTTTATCTAGTTAAACATCGTCATCGCCTTCTCTCTCCCTTCCTTAACCAATACAACAATAGCTTCTCCAACAGTCTTGTAGATCTTCTTCAACACCTTCATCTCCTCATCCTTGAATCCTCCTAGGATAAACTTCTCTATCTTTTCATCTCCATGTGGTACTTTAGCTAACCCTTTTGCTGTCTCTGGAGCTACTCCAATACGTATACGTACAAATGCTTCAGTCTTTACTCCCTTTATAATCGACTCCACTCCATTATGTCCTCCTGAACTTCTGTTATACGAAATTCGTATCTTTCCTAGAGGTAAATTAAAATCATCGTATATAACTACAAGTTTTTCTGCAGCTTTAACACTTTTAACTACTTGAGATATTGCCTTCCCCGAGTTATTCATAAAAGTCTCTGGTGAGACCAGCTTCACTTTCTCTTTGCCAACCTTCATCTCACTTACTAGTGAATTTATCTTCTTGTCGAACTTAAATTCATTGTCAGTTAAAGACTGTAATACCATTCGTCCTGTATTATGACGTGTATTTTCATATTCTTGTCCTGGGTTTCCTAAACCTGCGATTATGTATGCCATATGACCATTATGTCATATATAAAAATCTTGTGTCAAACGAACATTAACGATACAATTACACCAATGAATCCTGAAAATACTACACAAATTCCAGAAAAAGAAAATTTCTTTAAAGAAATAATCAAGTTTACTGTGATCGCTCTCATTGTAGTAATACCAATTCGTACTTACATCGCTCAACCTTTCATTGTTAGTGGTCCATCTATGGATCCTACCTTCGAAACTAATCAATATTTGATTGTAGATCAGGTAAGTTACAGATTTAATGAGCCAAGAAGGAATGATGTCATCATCTTTAGATACCCTCGTGATCCTAAGACATACTTCATTAAGAGAATCATAGGTCTTCCAGGAGATACTGTCATTGCAGAGACTGGAAAGATTACAATTAAGAACAAATATGTTCCTGAAGGTATGCAGTTGAATGATAGCTATATCGCTAAAGAACATAGAACTAGTGATAACTTCGAAATTACACTAGGAGAGAGTGAATATTTCGTAATGGGAGACAATAGAGCTGAGAGTTCAGACTCTAGAGCATGGGGACCGGTTGATCGTAAGTACATAGTTGGTCGTCCATTCCTTAGATTGTTCCCTTTGTCTAAGGCGATAACGTTTCCTGGAGTTTAATAATTACCGAAAATGAAAGACAATAACAAAAATCTTAAAGACAAGAAATTTACTGAGTACGAGAATCTAGACAAGGTAGGTGAAATTCCAGTTTACTATGGTTTTGTGCCTCATAAGAGTCCTGAAATTAAAAAAGTTGATCTAGATCATTCAAAGAGCCTACTTGAAGGTGACTATATTGATAACGAAGATGAGAATAGTCTTCCATTACATGTAGAAGAGAAGGTTGCCCTACTTAGAATGTATACAGAGAATGAAATGCATACTCTTACTCAACCTGTTATGTTCTATTTCAAAGAACCATTTAAGGGATCTATAAAGAAGAGTGGTGGATTTAATAGATACTGTGATCTTGAGATAATGGGAGGATCTAGAAGTATTGCTGAGGCTCTACTAATACAGACTACAAGAGCAATTCTTAAGGAAGAAGGATATGAGAATATCTGTGTAGAGATTAACAGTATTGGAGATAGAGAATCTATTAATAGATTTACTCGTGATCTTACAAACTATTACCGAAAACACATTGGTGATATGCATGCTGAGTGTAGACAACTCTTTAAGAAGGATCCTTTTGATCTACTAACATGTCAGAATGATAAGTGTAAGAAGATTAACGAAGGAGCTCCTCGTTCAATGAACTTTCTTTCAGAATCAAGTAGAACTCATTTTGGTGAAGTACTAGAATATCTAGAATCACTTGGAATACCTTACAAGATTAACAATAATCTAATTGGTAACAAGAAGTATTGTACTGAAACTATATTTTCAATAGTTAATCTAGATGCTGAGAAGGACAAAAAGAAGCAAAAGATACTTGCTGTTGGAGTTAGATATGATGGGCTATCAAAAAAGATTGGGTGTAAGAAAGAAATACATGGTGTTGGTATGTCTATACTAATCAAGGGTAACAAAGCGGAGTTAAGAAAGGATGTAAAGAAAGTTAAGAGACCTTTTGCTTCATTCGTACAACTAGGATTTGAGTCTAAATTACTTAGTTTGGGTATAATTGAAGCCCTTCGAGAACAGAAGATTCCCCTTTTCCTTTCTCTTGCAAGAGATAGACTTGGAGCTCAAGTTTCTGCTGTAGAAAAGTATCATATTCCATATGCTTTGATTATGGGTAAAAAAGAAGCTGTAGAAAAGACAATTATAGTGAGAAATAACGATACTCATGCTCAGGAGATAGTAAATTTAGACGATTTGCCTAAATACATGAAGAGACTTGAAAAATAACTGGGTATATAGTACTATAAACCAACTATGGCAATTAATGTAGAAATAACAAGAAACGGAACAGAAAACAGTGCAGGTGTGATTCGTCGTTTTACAAAGAGGGTTCAAGGATCTGGTATCCTTCCTCGTGTAAGAAGTCTAAGATACAATCAGCGTGTACTATCATCATACAAGACTAAGGTTAAGACTCTTAAATCAATAGCAAGAAAGGCTGAGATACAAGAACTTATCAAGCTTGGTAAGATGCAAGAAAAGACTTCTCGTTTTTCTAAATAATGTCCAATCTCAATTTTCACATAACAAATACAACGAAATCAAAGTTGCCTGATTTTGATTTTCCCAAAATGAAGGATGCTGTACTAGGAAAGAAGTATGAGCTATCTGTGATAATTATAGGTAAGAAGGAAATACAAAAACTTAATAGAGACTACAGGGAGATAAATAAGCCTACTGATATTTTGAGTTTCCCTCTTTCAGATGATTTTGGTGAAATATATATTAATCCAGAAATGACTAAGCTCGAGGCAAAGAAATTTGATCGAGATTATGAGAATTTCTTTGCTTTTATATTTATCCACGGTTTGGTGCATTTGAAAGGATTCGATCATGGTAGTACAATGGAGAGTATAGAGGCTCGTTTCCGAAAACAATTCGGCATTTGAGACTCTTTCTCAAAATGTCACGATCTTTAATTACTGGTATTGATATTGGAACACACCACATCAAAGTGGTTATTACTGATTCTTCAGAAATGAATACTAAGAGTGAGTACAAGAATCAACCTAAAGTTATAGCTACTGGAATTGCTGAAACTCGTGGAATGAGACATGGGTATATTTTAAATGTACAAGATGTTGCTTCCAGTATTAAAGAAGCAGTAAGTCAGGCTGAACGTAAAGCTGTTACTAAAGTAAAGAAGGCATTTATTTCAATTGGTGGTATTGGACTATCAAGTATTACCTCTTCTAGTTCCGTTATCATCTCTAGAGCAGATCTTGAAGTAACTTCACTTGATATTAGGAAGGTACAGGAGCAATGCGAGAAGGATATCCCAGCAGCTCAATCTCTAAACAAAAAGATAATTCATAGTATACCTGTTCAATACAAGGTTGATGGAAGAGTGGTACTTGGTAAGCCCGAAGGAATGAAAGGGAGTAAGTTTGAAGTTAAGACCCTATACATCACATGTCTAGAACAGCATTTAAATGACATTATAGAATCTGTTGAACAAGCAGGTATTAGTGTTCAGGATGTTATGGCTTCTCCAATTGCATCAAGTTTGGTAACACTTACTAAATCACAGAAGATTGCTGGATGTATATTAGTTAACATCGGTGCTGAGACTGTATCTGCTGCAGTGTTTGAAAACAATATTCCTTCATCTCTCGAAGTTTTCCCTATCGGTTCTACTGATATTACAAATGATATAGCTTTGGGTCTTAAGGTTCCACTTGAAGAAGCTGAACAGATAAAGATTGGAGCTATTACTGGTACTTCATATCCTAGAAAGAAGTTAGAAGAAATTGTTACTGCTCGCCTATCAGATATATTTGAATTGATTGAAGCTCATCTAAAGAAGATTGGTAGAAATGGGCTATTACCTGCTGGTATTGTTTTAACTGGTGGTGGTGCCTCCCTATCAGGTATTGAAGAGATGGCTAAGAGTGCACTTCGTCTTCCCTCACGTGTTGGTACACTTAATCTAGGACTTAATGAAAAGATTGCATTAAAGGATTCTGTTTGGGCAGTTGCATATGGTCTATGTGTGCTTGGTATGCATGCTGATGAGGACTTACCTATCGATTCTGGAACCAGAGTACTCGATGATATTAAAAAGACTGTAATGGCTTGGCTTAGACAGTTTTTACCATAATTTTGTGTATTTTCAAGTGTTTTGACTTCTCCAAACCATTTGATAAGATTGGTCTATGCCGAATATCACACCAGAAATTGAAGCTTTTGCCCGCATTAAAGTTATCGGAGTCGGAGGATCCGGAAAAAATGCTGTAAACCACATGATCAACTCAAAAGTTAAAGGTGTTGATTTCATTTCTATAAACACAGATGCTCAAGATTTGCATCACTCACTAGCAAAGAAAAGAATACACATTGGTAAGAGTCTAACTCGTGGACTTGGTACTGGAATGAATCCTGAGATGGGTAAGCGTGCGGTTGAAGAGACAAAGGAGGATGTTCAAGATGCACTAAAGGGTGCTGATATGGTTTTCGTCGCTTGTGGACTTGGTGGAGGTACTGGTAGTGGTGCTAGTCCAGTTGTTGCTCGTACCGCAAAGGAGCTTGGTGCACTTACAGTCGCTGTTGTTACTAAACCTTTCTTCTTCGAAGGACAAGCTCGTACAAAGATTGCTGAGAGTGGACTTGAGGAACTTCGAAAAGAAGTTGATGCTATTATTGTTATCCCTAACGATCGCCTACTTTCTACAATCGACAAGAATACTACAGTAAAGAATGCCTTCTCTATCTGTGATGAAATATTAAGACAAGCTGTTGAAGGTATCTCTGACCTAATCACTACTCCTGGATTGATTAACATAGACTTCGCTGATATACGAACAGTTATGGAAAGTGCTGGTTCTGCACTTATGGGTATTGGTTCCGCTATCGGTGAAAACAGAGCTATTGAAGCTGCTAAGATGGCTATTAACTCCCCTCTTCTTGATGTATCAATCAATGGTGCACGTGGAGTTCTCTTCTCTATCGCTGGTGGTGAAGATCTAACAATGTTTGAGATACAAGATGCTGCTAAGGTTATAACTGAATCTGTGGATCCTAATGCTAAAGTAATTTTCGGTACAGTTAGAGATGACAAGCTTAAGAAAGGTGAAGTAAAGGTTACTGTTATCGCTGCAGGATTCCCTGAAGGGATAATGACAAACAGTGAGGTAGCTGCAAGGAATGCTAGTCAGAATATTGAAGTGAAGCCTAAAGAAGAACCGGTTAAGAACAAGTTCTTTAATACAACTCCAGTACAACCTGTTGCTCCTAAGGTAGTAGAGAAAGTTGAGGAAAAGAAGGATCTAAAGAATGAAGTTCAGAATGATGACGATGACTGGGGTGCAGTACCTGCGTTCTTGAGGAGAAGTAAGTTGAAATAATTTTATTTTTTGATATCATTTGTATCAATAGCTTGTGGCCAATGATTAATTCATGATGGTCGGCTCGGCACTGAAGCTGACAGCAAGTATTGTAAAGAACTCCTCCGGGAGTTCTTTACTTTATTATCCTCAAAATATGATACAATATTTCCTATGATTTATGACCTTACAATTATCGGTGGTGGACCAGCTGGAGTTTCTGCTGGAGTATATGCGGCACGTAAAGAGTTAAAGACTTTGTTCGTTACAAAGGATTGGAACAGTCAGAGTACTGTGTCTGAAGGTATTGAGAACTGGATTGGTACTGTAAAAATACCTGGTATTGAGTTTGCTAAGAGTCTAGAGAATCATCTTAGAGCCTATGCTAAGGATGTTGTAGATATTCATGTTGGTGAAGCGGTAGAGAAAGTTGAGAAGATTGATACTGGTTTTAAGATTGCCACAAACAAAGGTAGTTATGAGTCTAAGACTGTACTTCTATCTGCTGGTAGTTTCAGAAAGAAGCTTGAAGCTAAGGGAGCTGATGTATTTGAGCATAAAGGACTTACATATTGTGCTTCTTGTGATGGTCCATTGTTTGCTGGACAAGATGTAGTTGTTGTTGGAGGAGGTAATGCTGCATTTGAGAGTGCATCTCAACTTCTCGCATATTGTAAGAGTGTTACTCTAATCAACAGATCTAATAGCTTTAGAGCTGATCCTGTTACTGTTGATGCTGTATCTAGAAATGCTAACTTTAGGGTTGTAAAGAATGCAATTTCCAAAGAAGTTAAGGGCGATAAGTTTGTAAGTTCTTTTGTATACACTGACTCTGTAACTAATACTGATGTAGAGATTCCTGCTTCTGGTATCTTTGTTGAGATTGGATCTATACCTACTACATACTTTGTTAAGGGTCTAGTTGATATGACTGAATACAATCAGATTGTTGTTAATCCTCGAAATCAGAGAACTTCTGTAGATGGTATTTGGGCTGCTGGGGATTGTACTGATGGGCTATACCACCAGAACAACATAGCTGCTGGAGATGCGGTTAAGGCACTTGAGGATATCTATATACACCTTAAGACGAGATAGGGTCGATCTAGGGGCATTTTAGGGGGTTTTAGACCCCATTACATAGGTCTCCCCATAGGCCAAATCTACCCTCTTTTGCCTGTTTTTCTAGGTCTTTGAACTCCTTTTGATACTTGTAAGGGATGTTGTATGTATACTCATGTGCATACCCTTTTTCGATGAGATAGCTATTAACGAATATATCTTCATCATTGTATGCATATGCTAGTAGTCTTCCATACTTATCACTCTTCCCTTGTGTAGGATCTGTCTCTAGTCTTACTGTACGTTTTGATAGCAATTGCTTGCTTGCATTTGATGCTTCTTTTCCGAAGCACTGTACTACCTTTCTTGGATCTACTGTCTCTGGTGTATCTACGCCGATCATTCTCACCTTAACAGTGTAACCATCTACTTTTACATTGAACGTATCTCCATCTACTACTTTTATGACCTCGTACTGTTTGTTAGGTTCAATCTCTGGTATGTAATTCTTTTGTTTGTTTGTAGAGACATAACTAGCACTACCTGTACTTGCAATGATTATTGCAATCAATATTGTCTTTATTTTGTATTTTTTGAGGAATTTCTGTATTTCCATAACTATAGGATATCATGAAATGAAATTGGACATTACATATTTTGTGTAATATATTTATGTCGGAATCAAGTTATCATGAAAGCACTCACACTTGTTGCTCTTCTTTTTTTGTCCACCTGTCTTGCACAGACAATACTCAAGGTGGATTTCAATTCAGTCTCTGGCTCTGTGGCAAGTCCAAACCTGCCCGGGTTTCAGGCATTTAACGTCCCACTGCTTGGGTTAGGTCCTACGTCGGTAAGCTACACTTATGCCACCGATCCGGAGCTCACCACTGGCGCCGTGACTCTGATGCTCGAAGCGAGCATTGGAAACATGAACTCCAGGAATCGGTCTGGGGTGTTTCCGGAAAATGGAAACTTGTTTAGCGACTTCGTTGTTGCCATCGGTAATGGACAGTCAATGACCATTACACTTGACGGGCTATTGTCCGATCAGGACTATGCGATCAAGTTTTTCGCATTCGACAACGATGCGAACGTTCAAGCGAACAGTTCGAGTCAGGTTTTTGAAACCCTTACTTCAGGGCAAATTACTCCGACGACTGGAACCATTGCCTATGGCGGAGGTTTCGTCTCGACGGAGCTACAGTCTCTGACATTGCGGGCAATTTCGGCAAGCGACGGGACTCTGGTATTCAAGGAGTCTGCAGGCCTCGGTAGTTACCAGCAGGTCCCAATCCTCAATGGAATGGAGATTACAATGATACCGGAAGCAAAAGCTGCGATTCCCGTAATCGTTTTGCTCGGCATCGTAGCAGCGATCAAGTTCAGGAGGAATTAACTTCCTCGCATTACCCCACCTAACCATGATATGGGTATGTGGGGTAATTTTTATATGCAAAACAAAAAGAACCTTTTAGGTTCTTTTTGTTACAATTTTAACTGTATTAAACAGTAGGTGCTGTTGGAGCAGTTTGTTCAGTTGGTGGACATGTGCAAGGATTAGCTCCGCACTTTGGGCATGTTTCGTTCATTTGTTTAACAAATTAGTATTAATTGTATAGCAAATACGTAGACTAACACGTATTAACTTTACTTGTATATTATATGACTCATACAAGTGGGTAGCAATGTAAGATGGTGACAAGTATGTTAGTTAAACTCCTTTTTCTCTACAAAGATTGAGACTACTGTAGACACTACGAGTATTACAAGATATATAGAGATTATGGATACGTAACTCATATTTAAGTTACTCGCTACTCCTAATGTACATACTGATATCCAAGATACTACTGATATCGCTCCACATACAAATGCCACCTTTCGTATATTCCTTTCTTTCTTCAGAGTAAAGAAGTTTGGATTTAGTATATGTGGCCATATGTATTTGTTGAGTATGTATCCATTAACTATTAGCACTGCAAGTATTGTCATCTTAGAGATGAACTTTGCTGAATTAGTATATCTCTCTATATCTGACAGAAATATTGCCACACCAGATACTGTAATTACAATTAGTGAATACACTACTGTCTTTGAAAGTATTTCTAGGGTCTTTATTTCTGTAGTATTTAGCTTTTTGTCTTTACTGAAGAAGGAGAATAGCAGATCAGATACTAGAGCTGCGCCCATACCAAGTACGACTGATATTACATGCACTATTGTTGCTGGTATTCTTATCTCCTCAAATATATTTAGTATTTCCATGGAGGTATTTTAGCATATGTGGAATGCTATATGGAGATTACGACTTGGTATTCATCTTCGTATACTATCTTTTCATTGTTTAAGTTGTACTCCTCGAGTTTAATATCCTTTAGATATTTCTTATGAACATTAAGTAGTGTTTCTTCATATTTTTGTTTACCTTTTAGGGTTAAGTAGAAACGATATTCCCCTTCTGGTAGATTAGGTTTAGGTAACCATTTCCT
>CAZBLC010000008.1:18065-20840 GCA_964492835.1 uncultured Candidatus Saccharibacteria bacterium | reverse complement strand
GGGTTACCTGTAAATGCAACCTTACCAAGAGCTTTTTGTTTAGGAAAGAAATCTCCTGCTTCTGGATATGATACTGCAATTTTCTCTGCAAACTTTCCCGCCCATTTATTAACCATTCCAGGTGTACTATCTGATTCATGCACAATTACAGGAATACGAAGTAGTCTAGCAGCAAATACAGCTGGGAAGCTCGGATACCCTCCCTTACAGAAAACTACATCAGGATACAGGTTATATAGCTTTATAGTTGCACTAATTACTCCAAACAGCGTCTTAAATGCATCAGTGATATTTAGTAGAGAAAAGTATCTTCTCACTTTACCAGTTGGTACTTCAATATACTCTATCTCGTTATCAAACAATGCTCTTGCATTGTATTTAGATGTAGACATGAAGTATAGCTTTGGAGGTAATACTTTTTTCTCTGCCACCTTTTCATTGAGTGCTTGAGCAATAGCTATGATTGGATAGAAATGACCTCCTGTTCCTCCTCCTGTAAAAAGTATTTTCATATATTATTCTTTAATTTGATATTTAGAGATGTTTGCAATGATACCAACAGCACATAGTATAACTATGAGAGCTGTTCCTCCATGACTTACAAAAAGAAGGGGCATACCTGAAAGTGGTATCAAACCAAGCATTGATGAAATGTTCATAAACGATTCAATCATGATTAGTATAGCAATTCCAACTACTGTAAGTCTACCGAATGAGTCTGGAGTAAGTACAGATATCTTAATGGACCGTATAAAGAAAAGAAGAAATATTGAAATTAATATTACACTACCAATGAAACCGAATTCTTCAGCTGATACTGCAAATATTGAGTCACCTATTGGTTCAGGTAGATAGTTAAACTTCTGTATACTCTGTCCGAATCCTCTACCAGTTACTTGTCCTGAACCTATAGCAATCAATGATTGATTGATCTGATATCCTCCAGCTTGAGTGTCAGTAGCTCCTGTTAGAAATGTCATAACTCTCTGTCTTGCATATGGTCTTACGTATATAACTGTTGCAAGCATAGCAAGCATTACGAGTCCAAGGATTAACATATGACGTATACGAGCGCCAGCGATAAAGAGCATTACAATACCCGTTGAACCTATAACCACCAAAGTATCAGTATCAGATTGAGCAAGTAGCAATATTCCAAGAAGTCCGACAATGGTTACATAAGGTAATATTCCATACTTCCATGTATTAACTTTTTCTTTAACTCCTGACAGCCAAGCAGCAAAGTATATGATGAATGCAATTTTTAGAAACTCCGATGGTTGAAATGTAACGAATCCCAGATCTATCCATCTACTTGCTCCTCCGTGGTTTAGGGTTAAGAATGGGATGAAAAGTAATAGGTTTATGACTACAGAGGTTAGTAGGATATAGAATGAATACTTTCTAAATAGCTTGTAATTGATTTTAGAGGCTATATAGAACCCACACGCTCCGATAAATAGACCAATGGATTGATTCAATGCTACAGACTGGAAAGTGGCACCATTACGAGCTAGTAGTCCTAGAGACGCAGAAGAAAAGATAAAAAAACCAACAATAGTTAGTAATATAACAGATGCTAAAAATATCCTATCAATTTTGAGTTGATTCATCTTGCTTGTTTTCTGCTTGTTTAAAATTCTCTATATCCTTCTTCACTTGTTCAAAGTCAGGTAGTTCTTCAATCTTTGAAATTCCCAAGAATGACAGTAGTTCAATACTTGGTTTGTATAGAAAACTTCTTTGATCACTTTCATTCTCAACTTTCTCTACAAGTCCTCTTACAAGTAGATTACGTAGAATGAACTGAGAGTTAACTCCACGTATGTAATCTATACCAGCTCTAGATATAGGTCCTTGGTATAGAACTATGGATAGTGTCTCAAGTCCTGCTTTACCAAGATCCCTACTCAATTCCTCTTTGTTCAATGCTTCAATTAATGAAGACACTTCTTTTGATGTACCAAGTGATACATTGTCATCTAACTCAATTATGGTTATCCCTCTCCCCTTCAATATTTCTCGTAAACTATTTACTCCATTCTTAGCTGCATCAATATCAACATTTAATATGCTAGATATTTTCTTTAGAGACATAGCTTCACCTTTCCAAAATAGCAGAGCTTCAATTTGTGATTCAAGTGTTAATGACATAGAGTAATTATAGCATTACATATCGTATCTAGGCACGGTAACTTCCTTTGTCTCCATATGTATATCACCAAAGTGATTCTCCTGACTTACATGCAGTATCCCCTGCTTAACTAATTCAAGCATAGCAAGAAAACTTACGATAACATTTACCTTTTCTTCTTTACTAACATTAGCAAACTCACTGAACTTCATACGTAATCCTTGAGATATACGTTTAGTTAGGCTATCAATAGTTTCCTCAAGACTAATTACTTTCTTTACAACTGCTTTAGGAATATTCTCTTTCTTAGGCAATGATCTTATTATCTCCTTTATAGCTCCAGCTAGAGAAAGTAGATTCATAGATTCATGTGGTGAGAACATTGTCTCAATTGGTCTTGATTGAGATTGAGGGAATATGACATTAACCCCAAAGATATCTTTAACCTTAAGACTAGCATCCTTTATTCTCTGATATATCTTTAGTCTTGTCTCTAGGTCCTGTATCCCCTCTTCCTCTTCTTCTGTGAGAGTTAGCGTAGGTAGAAGTGATTTAGATTTGATTAGAAGTAGCGTTGATGCAATTAGAATGAACTGAGCAGAGTCAGCCATAGGCATGCTTCCGAAATTCTGTATGTGAGC
>CAZBLC010000008.1:0-17965 GCA_964492835.1 uncultured Candidatus Saccharibacteria bacterium | reverse complement strand
GTAACCTTTCCAGGTGCTCCCATCATAGGATCTCTACCTTCTCCAGTCTTTGCAAAAGCAATTACTTCACGGATGTTAGGTTCATTTTCAAGTATCATCATAAGACGATCAAATCCCCAAGCCATACCTCCATGTGGTGGTGTACCAGATCCTAGAGCTGATAGCATATGTCCGAAGTTTCTCTCTATTCTCTCATCATCATATCCCATTATCTTAAACACAGTCTTAAGTGCTTCTGGATTGTGATTACGTATACTACCTCCTCCTATTTCATAACCATTTAATACAAGGTCATACTGTGTAGTAAATATATCTGCAATATTCTTCTGCTCCATTAGGTCACTCATTGACTCCTTAGTTGGTGAAGAGAATGGGTTATGTGTGAATGTCCATCCTCCAGTATCCTCATCCTTCTCAAACATTGGGAAATCTATAACCCAAAGGAACGCTAGTTCATTGGGATTGTTCTTGTCCTTTCTAATATCAGGCTTGTCACTACCATACTTCTCCATAGCCTCCTTGTATGTCATTACTGGTATTGGTGTCTGCTGTATTTCTTTTGTTGGATACAATGTCTTAACTAAATCTAGTATGACATTTTCATTCATCGCCATTACATCCTTTTGTTCAACAAAAGACATCTCCATATCAAGCTGTGTAAACTCAGGTTGTCTATCACCTCTTGTATCTTCATCTCTCATACAACGAGCTATCTGGAAGTATTTCTCAAATCCTGAAGCCATTAATAGCTGTTTGTATTGTTGTGGAGATTGAGGGAGAGAATAGAAAGAACCACGCTCAAGACGAGATGGAACTATGAAGTCTCTAGATCCTTCTGGGGTTGTTGCAGAAAGGAGCGGAGTTTCAATTTCAGCAAAACCATATTTAGAAAATGCATTTCTAATATGTAGAGTTGCCTTATGTCTATTAAGTATATTCTTCTGTAGTCTCTCTCTTCTTAGATCAATATATCTATACTTAAGTCTAACTTCCTCATTTATCTCCTTACCATCTGTATGTATATCAATTGGTGGAGTATTAGCTTCGTTAAGAACTTCAATACCAAGTATCTCTAGTTCTATGTCACCATTCTGTTTGTCCTTCTGTATATTCTTCTCTGGTCTAGGATTAACTTTTCCATGTACCTTAACTACCCACTCACTTCGAAGAGTAGATCCAACTGCATGTGCATCTTTTGCGTTCGGTAGTATAACTCCCTGGACCTTGCCTGTGATATCTCTGAAATCAAAGAAGATTAGTTTTCCTTGATCACGTCTGATGTCTACCCAGCAAGATATACTTACTTCTTTTCCTGCATATTCTTTTAAATCCTTAATATATATTCTTTCCATTGTATTTGTTTCGGAGAATAAAAAAGCCCCTCCGAATTCATTAGTTAATAAATTCGCAGGGGCGATTTCATCGCGGTGCCACCCTGTTTTATACTCATTATCTGCTTGCGTGCAGTAACGTGGGATTCTACTAACCCTAAGGCTTTCCTTCCCTATCTCACCGGTGTCTGCCGGGTCATTGATGGGTAAAGTATGACATTTTTACCTCTTTTTAGCAATTACATGGAATACATGCCAATGTTTAATATCTCCTTTTGCTGTTGGACCATCCTTCTCCTCCTCAGTTAAAGATATTATATCCATATCAGTAAGAATATTCTCTATTTGTTCTTTAGAGTGAAAAGTCATTTTTGTGTCACTTGACCATGAATCATTTAGACCAAAAAACTGTCCGCAGAATACTCCATCAGAATTTAGTGAACTTTTAATTTTTAAGAAAACAGGATCAAAATATTTAGGATCTATGAATGGTAGTGCATACATAGCAGAGGCAATGTCATATTTGCCGCTAATGAAATTAAAATCCTCGAAGCCACACGTAAATATATGCAACATATCACTTTTTATATCGCTTGCTTCTTGTTCAATTAATGAACTTTTGTCTAGTGAGTCAACCTCGAACCCTTGGCTCAATAAAAATCTTGTGTCATTTAAAGCACCCGCACCAATATCAATAGCAGCTCCTTTTCTCGAGACATGCTTAAGAGCCTCAACTAATAATGGTCTAGGTGGCTTATTCCTTGTTTTATTGTAATATTCAGACCAGTTTTTCTGATTTTGATCTGACATCTTACTTAAAATAATCTATCTTCATAACCTTCTTCATTTCTGCCATTCTTTCTTGTGCCTTCTTCTGCACCTCAAGTGTACTTCTCTCGATATCTTTTAGTATCGCCTCCTTGTTCTTCTCAAGTTCCAATCTCCTCTCTCGTATTGGAGCAATTAATTTCTCTAGAACTTCTATAAGTCTATTCTTCAATACAACATCACCCAATCCTCCTTTTCTGTATGATTCCTTCAGTTTCTCTACCTCATCTTTTCTTTCGTCGAATATATCTAAATATGTAAATACAACATTACCCTCAACACTACCTGGGTCGTTTAGATTAATATGCTTTGGGTCAGTATACATAGACATAACTTTTTTTGTTATTGTCTCTAGATCATCTGACAGGAATATTGCATTTCCTAGTGACTTACTAGCTTTTGCGCCTCCATCTATTCCAACTAATCTTGGAACGTTTGATATTAGTGGTTTAACATCAGCAAAAAACTCTCCATATATATTATTAAACTTATTAACTATCTCATTTGTTTGTTCGATAACTGGAAGTTGATCTTCTCCAACTGGTATTATGTTTGCTCTAAGGAAAAGGATATCCGCAGCTTGGCTTACAGGATATGATAAAAATCCTGCTGGCACATCTTCTCCGAATCCTTTTTGATTCATTTCATCTTTTACTGTTGGGTTTCTCTTAAGTCTAGCTAGTGTTACTAGGTTTAGAAAAAATACTGTCATCTCAGCTATCTCTGGTATCATCGACTGGATGAAGTAATGTGTTTTCTTGGGATCTAGTCCACAAGCCATATTGTCTAATATCACTTCTATTACATTCTCACTTACTTTAGACGGATTACTTGCATTGTCTGTAAGAGCCTGAACATCCGCAATCATATAGTATGATTCCTCAACCTCATTTTGAAGTTTTATTCTGTTTTGTATAGATCCAATGTAGTGACCTAAATGTAGTTTACCAGTAGGACGATCACCTGTTAGTGCAATTTTTTTTGACATAGGTAAATAATAGCAGATTTATAGTCTATGAGCTATATCCCCTCTTTCTTTAGTTCTTCAACTAGCTTCTGTGCACTCTTAGATAGCTTCCTTGGCATTTCTACCTTTGTAACGATTAATAGGTCCCCTCTCCTTCCTCTTTCATCAGGAACTCCCTTTTGTCTTACTCTAAGTATTTCATTATGTGTTGTTCCAGAAGGAATCTTTAATTCAATCTTTCCATCAAGTGTTTCAATATCAAGTGTTGCTCCTAGTAGGGCTGTTGTAAGCTTTAGATTTAATTCCATTATCAAATCGAATCCTTGTTTTCTAAATGACTTATGCTCCTCCACCCATACACGTACAATAAGATCTCCCTTTCCTCCAGGACCATCTTCTCCTTTTCCAGGAACTCTAAGTCCTTGTCCATTCTCAATACCAGAAGGAATAGTTACAACTATCTTTTCTCCATTAACATTGATTTCCTTTTCTGTACCAAATATTGATTCCTTAAAACTCAATTGAATATCAACTGTAATCTTTGCTCCTCTTCTAGGTCTTCTTCCTCCACCAAAGAAATCACCGAACATATCTCCAAGATCAAACTCAAATGACTGACCATTCTGTCCTTGGTACTGTTGTGCAAAACCTGAGAAATCGAATCCTCCGAATCCTTGTCCAGGATTAAATCCAGCTCCTTGATCAGCAGATCCGTATGTATCATATCTTTGTCTCTTCTGATCATCAGACAATACTGTATACGCTTCGTTTATCTCTTTGAACTTAGCATCATTACCCTGATTCTTATCAGGATGATGTTCGTGAGCAAGCTTGCGAAATGCTTTCTTTATCTCATCTTTACTTGCTCCTTTTTGTATTCCTAGTGTTTTGTAATAGTCTTTCATGTGGGTATAAATATAGCAGAAATGCTACCTTTGTTTGTATTGACTTTAATCTATTATTATGATATAAATAGAATAGTGAATTTGGGATATGTGTCCCGGGTTCTTCACAATAACCACATATGTATCTCGTGAAATTATGAGCAAAGATAAGTTAAAGTGGGGATGCTCACTTTTGATAGTAGTTAGCACCGATGAACAACCCTTAGGTGTTGGAATCGTGTTGACGATTGAAAAGGAGTTTCCATTTCAACCACAAATTGGTTTCCCTATGCGCTTAGTGGGGATGCCTGAAACTGCTAAAATCAAATATGCGTATTATAACGAGGAAGAAAATAGATTCATTGTCTTTTTTGAACTTGGCAGTGTAGATGGCTCTTATTTCTTCAGCAAGGGTCAGCTTGAAACTTTGGTGCATCGCGGGTGGGTTCTTGTGAATTAGAATCACGAATCCTTCCTTTTCAGGGACTGAGAACAGTGTTCGTTTCTAAAACCGGCTTCCTTTTGAGGACAGCCGGTTTTGTTCTACATCAACAAATTCAAAACCAAAGCAATGCGCAATTTATGCACTTTGCTATTCAGATCGAGTTAGTTCCATTTTGTAACGAATTGTTGTCGTATCTGCAATAGTTGGATTATGCATATTTTGCGCATTCGACATCATATACTTTGCCATCTTCAGTAGTATGTGCAAATTTTGCACATACTGAATTCTCATTTAATTCTTTATTTGAAAGAATATTTTTAATATGCTTTATTGCTACAGTACGATCTATTTCAAAGTGTCTTCATTTATAAAGTAAAGGACCACAATATTGTGGTCTTTTACTAATTCTAGCTATTCCCTTTGCTATTTCTTCTCCTTAAACTCCGCATCCTTTACATCCCCTTCTGGTGCCTTCTGTTCACCTGCAGGTGGAGTTTGTTCTGCCTGAGCTTTAGATAGTATCTCACCAATCTTTGATAGTTCAGCTGATAGGATATCAGTTACCTTCTTTAGATTTGCTTGATCTGTACCATCCTTAGCTGTCTTTACATCAGCTATCTTGTCTTCTATTGACTTACGTAGATCAGCTGGAACTTTGTCTCCTGCATCCTTCAGAGATTTCTCTGAAGTATGTATTAACTGTTCTGCCATGTTCTTTGCTTCTACCATTTCTTTCTTCTTTGCATCCTCTGCTGCATTCATTTCAGCATCCTTTTTCATCTTCTCAACCTCTTCCTTTGAAAGTCCTGAACTTGCAGTTATCTTAATACTATTTGCCTTTCCAGTAGCTTTGTCCTTTGCAGTAACTGAAAGTATTCCGTTTGCATCTAGATCAAATGTAACTTCAATTTGTGGCATACCACGTTGAGCTGGTGCAATACCATCAAGAATGAATCTTCCCAATGACTTGTTATCACTCGCCATTGATCTCTCACCTTGAGTAATGTGAATTTCTACAGATGTCTGGTTATCAGCTGCTGTAGAGAAGATTTGAGACTTCTGAGTAGGGATAGTTGTGTTCTTGTCGATTAGCTTTGTAGCTACTCCTCCCATTGTCTCTATCGCTAGAGATAGCGGAGTAACATCTAGAAGAAGTACTCCTTTTACGTCTCCTGCAAGGATACCTCCTTGTATAGCAGCTCCTACCGCAACCACTTCGTCTGGGTTTACACCAAGGTGTAATTCCTTACCGAAGAAATCCTTCACAGCCTTTTGCATAGCTGGCATACGTGTCTGTCCTCCAACTAGAATCACTTCGTTAATATCTCCAATCTTAAATGGAGAAGCATCCATTGCTCTCTTTGTAATCTCCATTGCACGAGTGATGAACTCTGAAGTAAGTTCCTCAAGCTTTGCACGAGTCATTGTTACAAGTAGGTGTTTTGGACCATCAGCACCTGATGTAAGGAAAGGAATATTAACTTCTGTCTGCATAGCAGTTGAAAGTTCAATCTTTGCCTTTTCAGCAGCTTCGTCCAGTCTCTGAAGTGCTAGTGCATCCTTTCTAACATCAATACCTTCTTGCTTCTTGAATTCTTCAGCAAGCCAGTTAATGATCTTTTGATCAATATCCTTACCTCCAAGATGAGCATCTCCGTCTGTTGATTTAACTTCAACAACATCATCTCCAACTTCAAGAACTGAGATATCAAATGTTCCTCCTCCGAAGTCAAACACTACAATCTTCTCATCCTTCTTCTTGTCGAATCCGTACGCTAGAGCAGCTGCTGTAGGTTCGTTGATAATTCTCTTTACATCAAGACCTGCAATCTTACCAGCATCCTTTGTAGCCTGTCTCTGAGCATCGTTGAAGTATGCAGGAACTGTAATTACAGCTTCTGTAACTGGCTCTCCAAGACGAGCTTCTGCATCAGCTTTCATCTTTCCTAGAATCATAGCTGATATCTCCTCTGGTCTGTACCACTTGTCACCCATCTTAACTTCGATACCTCCTGTTGCACTCTTTTGCATTTCGAAAGGTACTGATGTTCTATCCTTTTGTACTGCAGGATCATCAAAGTTGTGACCGATGAATCTCTTAATTTGGTAAATTGTATTCTTTGGATTTGTAACTCCCTGACGCTTAGCAAGTAGTCCTACCATACGATCACCTGTCTTTGACATTGCGATGATAGATGGAGTTGTACGTGCTCCTTCAGCGTTCTCTAATATCTTCGGTGTACCAGCCTCCATTACTGCAACTGCGGAGTTGGTTGTACCTAGATCGATTCCTATTATTTTAGACATAGATTTTATTTAATTAATAGATTATTATTTTACTTGACAAACCATACTATACATGATACTATGTAAAAGTATGAAACTTGCTCTTCTTCTCACTGGCATCGTTCTGCTCTGGATTTTCTCTGGCATCATGGCATTCACCCTCTTTACGAGACGTGGAGCTAACTGGAGAAACTGGCGTCTGATCGATACCGGATTGCTAACGATCTTCATTATTTTCGGATTTCTTGGTCTATCAGTGGTTGTGCCCCTTCGGGCTGGACACCACAGATCTCCAAAAAATTAAAATTTTTGAAGAACTACAAGGCGACTCCCTCACCAGGATCGCCTTTTCATTTATATAAATGCTGGCGCCCTCGTAGGTTGACTCATGAAAAAGTCTAGAGAAATATATGGAGATATTTTTGAGATGAACGAAGGAGTAACATCTTGTGCAAGCTCCGCTGCATCAATTGATACTGGTAGATAGACTACATCTTGAGACTTTGTAACTACAGGTTCAGCAGAAATGATTCTCGCACTAAGCTTTCCTTCTATCTCTACTACTGTAAAACGAACACGAACAAGTACGCCATTCTTGTCTCGAACGATTCTTTCAAAGGTGCTATTGAGTTGTTTTGAGGCAATAGCTAACATGGGAGTATTATATCATTTTATTTTAACCTGTCTATACTATGAAATAAAATCTTAATGAAAATTTCATTATTATTTTATCAAAATTTTATTTAGATTTCATGTCACTTTGATAGAGTTTGTATATGATTAAAAAGTTCAAGGAATGGATACAAGTCAAAGAAAGGCTACATAATATATCTGAAAGTAAAATCCCCTTATTCAAAGAGGGTGAGGTTTGGTGGTGCGGTATTGGAGACAATATTGGAAGTGAGGTGAATGGAAAGAGTGGGTATTTTTCTAGACCAGTCTTTATACTCAAAAAATTTAGTAAGGATATGTTCTTCGGAATACCACTCACATCTAAGATCAAAGATGGAACTTGGTTTGTAAGGATTAACTTTCTTCAAAATGAACAAACAGTAACACTTCACCAAGCACGTAATTTCAACTGCAGAAGACTATATACCCTAATGGGTCAATGTGACAAGAGAACTGTAGAAAAGATAAAAGCTGGCTTTTGCCAGCTCTATCTCGATATCCCTTTTCCGAAGAAAAGGTCGTGGGTAATTCCCAAACTGTATACTTATACTATCAAAATATTTACAAGTGTCAAACAACGCTTAATGTAGTCGTTTGTGGTATGATTACCTCATGGAATCACTTATACACGCAGACATATTTTTCTTTGTTACAACAGTTATAGTTATAGCTTTAGGACTAATTTCAATAGTCATATTAACCTATATAGCAATCATAATCGCAGATATACGAGAGATATCACGTATAGCTCGTAGGGAGAGTGGAGAGATAGCTGAGGATATTGCAGAGATTAGAGGTGAGATAAAGAAAGAGATACGTAATAACTCATCAGTTATATCGTCTATATTTAAGGTAATAAAGAATCTTTTTAATAGAAGAGGAAGAATTAATAAAAAATAAATGAAAAAGAAAAATAATAACAATATAGCTATAGGTATTGGTTTGGCTACTCTAGCAGCAACTACAGCTGGAGCATATTTTTTGTATGGAACAAAGAAAGGTAAAGTACAGAGAAAGGCTATAAAGAGCTGGACTCTAAAAATGAAGGGAGATGTTATGGATGAGGTGGAGAAGCTAAAGGATGTATCTGAGGAGTCATATCATAAAGCTATTGATAAGGTGTCAAAGAAGTATAACAAGATGAAGAATATGGATATGGTAGAACTTGCAGAGACAGTAGATTCACTTAAGGGTCACTGGAAGGATATAAAGAAAGAGATTGGGATTTAGCCCTTCTTCTCCCCAATCTTTACCTTAGGTGCTTTAAGTACCTTGCCATTAAGTTCATAGCCCTTCTGTACAACAGTAGTTACAACATCACTCTCCTTTCCATCCTCTATCGCTTCATCTCTCATAGGATCAAATGTCTTACCTATAGGATCTATTTCCTTAAGTCCAAAATCCTCTAAAGTCTTCTTTAGTTGATTAGCAATATACTCAACTCCAACTCTCCAGTTCTTGTCGGCCTTTTCCCATACCTCTTTGTTCCCCATTGCCATATTAAAACTATCTAGTACTGGTATCAGTTCAGATATTAGGTTTTCATTAGAGAAACGAGCGAAATCTTTCTGTGATTCCTGATCACGCTTACGTGCATTAATGAACTCAGCCTTATCCTTCTGCCAACCATTTAAATACTCCTGTTTTTCCTCAGTAGCTTTCTTAAGCTTCTCCTTCAATACCTTAACAGTATCTAAAGCATTCTCTTCAATGACTACAGAGTCATCGATATTCTCATCCCTTTCAATTGTGATATCATTTTCATCTTTCATATATTTCTAGTATATATTATAGAAGTGATTTTGCAATACAAAAGGGCGCAATCGCGCCCCGTGTTACGGTTTAAGAAACTCCTCGAGTTCCTTAGTCATTTCCTTAATCAAGCTTTCAAGACGAGCCTTCTCTGCTTCAAGATACAGCTTATAAGTCACACTACTCTCGGTATCATCAAGTTTAGGATCAGATAGTTCCTTCTGAACTCTTTCGAGGTTGGCCTTGTGGTTATCCAATACTCGCCTAAATGACTCGATAGCACTGATCCGAGTGTTGGCCAAGCTGAACCTCAAGGACGATTCTGGAATGTTATGGAGGTTCATTTCCTCCAATATCCACTTATACTCCTCCAGTGACTCACCTTCATCAAGGTGCTCCGGCCTCATACGAACCATGAGTTCGTTGATTTCGTCAATCACACGCAACTTGCTCATCTTTGTGAGTATCCAATGTACTACGAAGACGAGGACAACAACGGTGCTTAGAATAACCAGAAGTGATTCGATTTTGTTCATGGTGCCTTTCTTGTTTGTTCTGTAATATTTCTAACACACAAACCAAACTTAGTCTAGTAACTTACATTAATCCTGATTCAGGTCAGTATAATGTAATATATAGCTCAATACAAAAGGGCGCCCCTGCGCCCTTGGTCATTTACCTATGAAAACTGGTAAGTTCAGCCTCCATCAACTTCAATTGTTCCTGAAGCAATCCCTGCATTGCTTGAAGCGAAGCCTTCCTTTCAGCCTTAGCTCCACTATCTACAGGGCTGCATTCCTCTATTTCTTGCGTGCAGGATTTTAATTCTGATTCCAAGTGTCCAATGAAATCTCTATGTGATTTTTCAGCCATTTTCCTTATCTCTGAAAGGATATATGGTTTTAGATCAACAACATGGATTCTGTATCGTAACATCAGATCCTCGATTTCATTGTAGAGTCTGATTAATTCTGCATTGCGCCCGGCGCTGTTTTGGATAATGAACAGAATGTTAAACTTGATCTTGGAGATAATGTGATCACGCTGTGCTTTCTCCATCGCATCATAAAATTTGAATGCGAGAAAGAGAAAAACTACGCCAAAAAATACCGTCATGATTAGATTGTTCATATGAGTGCTAATACTTATCACCGTAATTGGTGATTCTGACATATTTCTACCATACGTTATACACAAAGTAAAACCAGTCTCTCGACTGGTTTCACTACCCTACTATCTCTTACTCCACTGTGGACTCTTTCTCGCTTTCTTGAATCCGAACTTACGTCTTTCCTTTGCTCTAGGATCACGCTTAAGCATTCCTGCTTTCTTCAATCCTGTTCTTAGCTCCTTGTCATATTCTATTAATGCACGAGCGATACCATGTCTTACAGCATCTGCTTGTCCACTGATTCCTCCTCCCTTTGCTACTACAGTGATCTTAAACTTAGTTTCTGTAAGCTTAGATTCCTTTAGAGACTCTTGAGCTACAAGTTGTAGTTCCTTTGTTGGGAAGTATTCCTCAACTGTCTTACCATTAATATCATATGAAGTCTTTGAACTAGGTGTGATTCTCACACGAGCAGAAGCAGTCTTTCTACGACCGATTGCTTCAATGTATTTATCTGTTGTTTTAATTGCTGTCATATATATTATTCTGTAATTGTTAAATTCTTCATTATCTGCTTGCGAAGAGTATTTGAAGGAAGCATTCTGTATACTGCTCTCTCAAAAACTTCATTTGTACCCTTACGAGCGATTAGGTGCTCTAGAGTCTCTGTGAATAGTCCACCTCTAAAGCCTGTGAATGTAACGTAATTCTTTTCCTTTAGCTTCTTAATATCAAAACTAGCCTTACTTGTGTTGATTATTGAAACCTTAACATCAGATACTTTGTTTCTAGAAAAACTAACTGAACTCTTACCATTAAGAAGAGCTGCAGCTTCACTAGCTACTCGTCCCAACTTCTTTCCTTGTGCGTCTATAGTGTAATTCATGTTATTTAATATTATACAAATTCAATCATAGCCATAGGAGCTGCGTCAAGCTTTCTTGGTGCTAGTTTAATAATTCTTGTGTATCCTCCCTTTCTGTCAGCGTACTTCTTGGCAAGGTCATCAACAAGAACCTTAACCTCCTTCTCACCATCAATCTTTGAAATTAGAACTCTTCTTGAAGCAAGTGTATTAAGTTTTGCCTTTGTAACTAGCTTCTCAACATATGGTCTAAGCTCTTTAGCTTTAGCTAGAGTAGTCTTAATCTTGTTTTCATTTATGAGATTTCGCGCAAGAGAACGCATCAAAGCGTTTCTTTGATCTTTCTCTAAACCGAATTTTCTTGTAACTGAATGATGTCTCATAAAATTTAATTAATTTATTACTTTAATGTTATACCATACTGTGAAAGCACTTTCTTGATTTCCTGTATACCCTTACTTCCCAAACCTTCGATATCTAGGATATCAACCTCCTTCTTTCTTGCAAGTCCTCCTATTGTTCTAATATTAGCACTTGTAAGAGCTTTAGCTGTTCTTGGAGAGAATCCGATAGCATCGATTCTTGTCTTTAGGAATTCAACATCTAGCTCTTGCTTTGGAGCTGACTCAGATTCAGTTGATGATTCAGACTTTGTCTCAACAACAACTTCCTCTTCCTTGAATCCTACGATAGCTTTCAACTGCATGATCATAAGAGCGATTGAACTCTCTAGAGCTTCATTAGGAGTTAGAGTACCATCTGTCTCAATTGTTAGTCTCAAACGATTGAAATCTGTTCTGTCTCCAACACGCATGTTCTCTACTTCGTAGTTAACCTTCTTGATTGGAGTAAATGTTGCATCTAGAGATATTGTACCAATATCTACTCTGTCCTTTGTAATGATTTCCTTTGAAACATATCCAAGTCCCTTCTCAACAGTTAGTTCAATCTCAACATCTGAACTCTTGTCTGTAAGAGTAGCTAGGTGTAGATCAGGATTTAGTATCTCTACCTGTCCTGGTACTTCTATATCCTTAGCTGTTAGTGTCTTAACACCCTTTGCCTTTAGAACTATAGTTTGTGGCTCGTCTGTAATTAGCTTGATTCTAAGCTTCTTGAAGTTAAGAATTAGAGCGATAACATCCTCTTTAACTCCGTCAATTGATGAGAACTCATGCTCAACACCCTTCACCTTGATGCGTGTAATAGCTGCTCCAGGAAGAGAAGAAAGGATAATACGTCTTAGTGAGTTACCAAGTGTGTGTCCGTATCCAGGGTATAGACCATCTATTTCATAAGTACCACTAAAACCCTCCTCGCGGATTATCTTTGGCTTTGATGGAACAATTATTGAATGATTTGACATATGTTTTTTATTAAAATTATTTTATACTCTGATAAGCTATTAACGACTATAAAATTCCAATACTGCTCCTACACTAAACTGTAATTCAGAAGGTGCCACATTCGGTATTCCGGCAATCTCGACTTCTTTCTTGTCGAAATTGAGCTTTAGCCAAGCAGGAATCTTTATTGTCTTTAGTCTTTCATCTAGAGTGTTGAATAGAGCTTTCTTCTTACTTCCTTCTCTAATTCCAATGATATCTCCTACCTTAACTTGGTATGAAGGGATAGTTACTATCTTTCCATTGATTGTAAGATGACCATGAGATGTGATCTGACGAGCAGCTTGTCTTGTTGTTGCAAAACCAGCACGTAGAGCTACGTTATCAAAACGTCCTTCTAGAAGATGTATTAGGATATCACTTGAGTTACCCTTTGTCTCTGTAGCCTTAGCAACATAGTTACCAAATTGCTTACTAGTTACTCCGTAACTGTATCTAGCCTTTTGCTTTTCGATTAGACCAAGTCCGTAATCACTTCTTGTCTTAGGCTTAGATGACTTTCCAGCCATTTTCTTCTGCTCACTTCTTACAGCAAACTTCTGAGTTTGAGTTTTCTCAAATACTGGTGCTCCTAGTCTTCTTGCAATTTTATATCTTGGTCCAATTTTCATAAAAATAATATATTATACTCTTCTTGGCTTCTTTGCCTGAGGCCCATTATGAGGAACAGGTGTCTCATCCTTAATAGATGAAATAGTTACTCCTCTTGAAATAAAACCACGGATAGCTGACTCACGTCCTGATCCTACACCCTTAACAACTACGTTTATATCCTTAAGTCCTAGAGCCTCAGCCTTTAGAGCAAGAGTCTCTCCAACCTTTGCAGCTGCAAATGGAGTACCTTTCTTAGCACCCTTAAATCCTAGAGTACCACATGAAGACCAGATAACAGCGTTACCATCATTGTCAGTTAGAAGAACCTTAGTGTTATTGTATGTTGATTGAACGTACAATACACCAGAGTCAAGTCTCTTTTTTGAAGAGCTTGTAGGTTTTGAAACTTTCTCCTTTGTTTCTCCCTCAGATTTTACTATTTTTTTCTTTTCCATAATTTTATATCAGTATTTTATTTCTTCTCTTCTTTCTTTCTACCTGAACCCATAGTTTTTCTGATGTTTCCTCTAACTGTTCGAGAATTTGTCTTTGTTCTCTGTCCTCTTACAGGAAGGTGTCTCATATGACGAGTACCTCTGTATGTCTTGATATCCTTATGTCTCTTGATGTTTGATGCTACTTCACGCTTTAGATCTCCTTCAATCTTGAAAGTTTCAATTATCTTTCTGATTTCATTCTCTTGATCTACTGTTAGAGCTTTAGGATCTGTATCAACATCTACCTTAGCATCCTTAAGGATCTTGCGAGCACGAGCTCTTCCTACACCGTAAAGAACTGTAAGACCTATGTCTAATCTTTTTGTATCTGGAATTGTTATACCTAGTATTCTCATAGTATTTTAAAATTAACCTTGTCTTTGCTTATGTCTTGGATTCGACTTACAGATAACGTAAACATAGCCCTTTCTACGAACGGTCTTGCACTTTGGACAAATTTTCTTTACTGATGCCTTTACCTTCATTTTATTAAAAATCTTTTTAATTGTTGCTATTAAAATCTCTTTGTTATACGTGCCCTACCTCCGTATGGATCCAATTCAAGTTCCACTTTGTCTCCGATGAGTACTCTAATGCGATGCATTCGCATTTTGCCTGCTAGATACGCCATAATGATTTCTTCTTTACCATCGAGCGCTACTCTAAAAAGAGTGTTAGGTAAGGCTTCTGTTACCACACCAAATGCAGTATTATTAGCCTTAACTTTGTCGTTGATATTGATCTTGGAATCCATTAATTTCGCGTTTACATATACTACCAGAAGTACCCAGTAAAAGTCAATGCTTATACTCTATTAGGATCTTTTCAGGTGTATCTGGGAAGGTTCTCATCCAGAAAGGAGTGATTAAAGTGTATGCATTTGCAATGGATGGATACTTTGCAAACACCGCACTACTTTCTTGTACTTTAAGGCCCTTTAATTCGTTTTTTAGCTTACTTTCATCGAATGTACCAGTGATACTTACAGGTCCCTTTAGGGTAAATATCATAGGAGTACCCTTCTTTATAGAGAAATCCTTAACGTTTGAGATTTTGAATGCTAGTTCTTTGTCTCCAGATATGTTATAGGTATCAGATGGAAACTTCTTTATCTCTCTACTAGCAATATACTTAACTAGAGAATTAGATTTAAATATCGCTCCGTAAGCTACTCCCTTAACAGTTATCTCTGCATTCTCTGCATCCTTAAATACTGGTTCTGGAGTCTCAAACTCTACATTGAATGCTGTGTCATAGAGGATATAGTCTTTTGGAACATTATCATGTAGTTTTGCAACCAATTGCTCACTTAATAGGCCTTGCATAGCTACTATCTTAGCTTTCTTTTGTGTATCGTCTATAACCATCTTGTTTCCAGAGAATCCGCCAGTTATATTTGTCTTTATCCTCGCATAGAAAGTATCGTACTTTGTAGTTCCCTTGTATCCAGGAAGTTTAAAGTCTCCCTTTAGATCTGCTACGTTTACATTGTATTTCTCTCCTACCTGATCAGCTACTACAGCAACTGAAATACTACCAGGGGTAGTCTTCTTTCCAGGAACACTTACAGTTGTAGAAGTACGATAGATTAGACCGTCCGTTGTAGATAGTCTAGTTCCAGCAACCAATGTCTGTGCTGTTGCACTGTGGTTGTTGTAAATGACTACTGTTCCTTTAGCCTTTGTCTGTATCAATGGACCTTTAGTCGCTGGTATTGACTCAACCAACTTATCAGATACTGTAATAGATTCATATTGAATATCTGTACTGGCTACTGTAGTACCTTTCTTTGCTGTAAATGTTCCACTAATATCAAAATCAGCAGTTTTAGGAGTAATTGTTACTGTAGCCTTTGAGTATGAGAGTGATAGCGCTATGGCTATAACTGCAATGGATACAAAAATGATACCAAAAGTTATTAAGTAACGAGCTTTAGACACAGGTTTAGTATGTTTAGGCTTCTTTGTAAATATTGGTTCTACGTTCTCTGATATTTCAGGCTCTTCAACAACTCTTCTTCTCTGAGGCTTAACTGCAACTTCCTCTTCATGCTTAATTGTAATATTTCTAATAGTTCTCTTTTGAGAAGGAACTATATCTTGAACTACTTTTTTACTAGAATTTTTTCTAATTGCCATAATCTTTAATATTATAACACATCATGTAATGCAATTGCATACATGTGGACCATATTACTTTCTTTTGTATATTTTTCAAATACAATATCGCTATCAAATTTAATCATATCGTGCTCTACAATATTTAGATTCTGTATACCACTGCTATTAAGCCATGATTTAAACAAAGGAAAGTAATTATGAGCGGTTAGGTGAATAGTCTTTGGAATATTGTCTGTAGATACAGTACTTGATATAGATGCTTTAAGCATACTTACCCATTCCTCCGCTATTGGAGCTATAACTGTATTTAATCTACTAGTCTCTGCTTCACTTAGTTTTCCATCTTGGTATATAGATATGAGTGACTTTGTTGACTCTATATCTCCCTTTGTAGAATTAGATATCTTTCTAAGTATAGTTGATAGACCTATAGGAAAGCTCGATATGTTCTTACACTGACCATTCTTAACAACTACCATATCAGTCAATTCGCTATGAGTATGAACGTATACGTACTCATCTTTGCTATCAAATATACTTCTAAGAGCAATGAACTGTAGGAGTAATGCTGAGTTATATGTACTCTTCTTGCTCTGTATGACACTCGTAACATCTTTCAATCTATCAATATACTCTCTATGTGCTACTGAACTAGCTTGTGATATCTCTATTTTATGAGCTTGCTTACCTTCGAATTCATTAGATACATATCCATTTAGTCTCACTTCAAATATCTTACGATCAATGATGAATGAATCCGGAGAGCTATTATCCTTCTTGAATTCCTCCTTAACTATATTTTCTATATACTCTGCATTTACACTTACTTCTTCAGGATACTGAGTTACTATGGTTTTCATCTTTGAAAATACCCAAGGTGAGGAGAAGATATGATTAATACTGTGAACTGTATTACCCTTTAGTTCTTTAGATATCTTATGTACCACATGCTCTACTAGCTTTAAATTATCTTTAGTTAAATGTGCTGCATCCTTGTAATGTACCTTATGGTTATTAGATTCAGTAGCTATATATATGATATGGAGTACTCCATTCTTGTCCTTCTCCACTATTGCACCACGTACTAATCCACTTTGAATATCTAGAATGATATTTAAATTTCTTTTTGGAGTATTATTAAAAAGCGAGAACATGATTAATACATTATATCATCTATATAGATGTAGAGTATGTGGAAAAAGAAAAGCGACCGTGTGCAACGGTCGCTAATGCGTGAGCAGTGCTATTTCTTCACTGTCTGTTCATCCACAATAAAAATCATTCCACTTTGGTTCCAGTTTAATTTACATTTAGGGCAGTGGTTTGCATGGTGGAAGTAATATCCACCGGGACGGTGTTCATCACGTTTACGAACATCAACGGTTTTAGTCCAGAAATTGTTGCATTTAGGACAGCGTCCACACAAGATCGAGATGAAAACCTTAATCATGATGAAGACAGTGACAGCCGTGAAAACAATGATAGTCAATGTGGGGATCATATCGGTTCGAGTATCTTCTCCTAACCCCGAAGGAGATGCTTGTTTGGGGTTACTTTTACTATATTACTACACTTAAAGAGTTATGTCAACACTGCCTTTATCCTCCTGACTCCTTGAGAACTAGCCTCTTCCTTTTGAATTTTAAATACTCCTAATTCAGATGTATTCTTAACGTGAGGACCTCCACAGAATTCTTTTGAGTATGCAGTCTCTAGAGTATTACCGATATAGTATATAGATACTTCATCTCCATACTTTTCACCAAAGAAATGTCGAGCGCCAGTTTTTAAAGCTTCTTCCTTAGGTAATACAACATTCTGCATTGGTAGACTCTCTTCAATCTTTTGATTAACGATATCCTCTACTCTCTTCTTCTCTTCATCAGTCATCTTCTTGTCATATGAGAAATCAAATCTCAATCTTTCTGATGTAATATTAGATCCCTTCTGCCCTACTCCTTCTCCAAGTACATCGTGTAATGCTTGATGTAGTAGATGAGTTGCTGTGTGATACTTAATCACCATTGGATCGCTGTCATTAGCTAATCCACCTTTGAATTTCTGTTCTGCTCCAGAGCGTGATAGTTCTTGATGCTTCCTAAACTCTTCATTAAAGCGAGCCATATCTACGTTAACACCTTTCTCTTTAGAGAGTTCTAGTGTTAGCTCTATAGGGAAACCGTAACTTGAGAAAAGAGTAAAAGCAT
>CAZBLC010000007.1:22230-23498 GCA_964492835.1 uncultured Candidatus Saccharibacteria bacterium | reverse complement strand
TAAACTCAGTCTGGTATATGGTAGAACCATTCACTGGTCACGGAGCAGGAGCAGCTCACACACTAATGTCATTTGGATTTGAGAATGGAGACTATGTATCAATATCAGTTGAAATACGAAAAGAGAAAGGGGAGTCATTCGGAGCTACAAAAGGACTACTTAGACAATATGAATTAGTATATGTAATCGCTGATGAAAGTGATGTTATAAAGCTACGCTCAAATTACAGAAAAGATGAAGTCTACCTATACCCAGTCATAACAAGTAAAGAGAATATGCAAAAGCTATTCATCTCTATGCTTAACAGAGCAAACAAACTAGCAACAGAACCCGAGTTCTACAACACCCTTACAAGTACATGTACAACAAACATAGTGTCTCATGTTAATGAAATAGTACCTGGAAGAATACCATTTAGTTTTAAAGTACTAATGCCTGCATATTCAGATCAATTAGCATATAGAATAGGGTTAATTGATAGCGGTATCCCATTTGAAGAGTTGAGAAGTAAGTATCACATAAATGAGAGAGCTATGAAGTCTACTGGTAACTTTTCATACGATATCAGGCAATAAAAAACCGCGCTACTGCACGGCTTCTGAAATGGGCCATATAATGTAACCGGCAATCCCAATGATGGCGCCTACGAGAAAAAATACTATCCCCTTAAACGCCAGAGATCTACCTTTGCGGAATTCCTTGATTCCGTAAATGGAAAAGATTGATCCAAGGATCATAACGAGAACACAAAGAACTTTATGCATGACATAAACATATACCCATTTAAATATTTAGTCCACAGTTACAGTGAACGCTTGTTCACTGTATAATATATACATGAATAGGACTAACAGAGTAATACTACATATGGATGGAGATGCTTTCTTTGTTGGCGTAGAGGTTGCAAAAAATCCAAAGCTAAAGGGATTACCAGTGGTAACCGGACATGAGAGAGGAATAGTAACGGCATTGTCATACGAAGCTAAGGCACTAGGAGTAACTCGAGGTATACCAACATTCGTAGTCAAAAGAGATTTCCCTAAAGTAATAATCCTGTCCGGAAACTATAACTCATATGCTAGTTACTCAAAAAAGATGTTTGATATCGTACGAAGATATGCAGACGATGTTGAGGAATACAGTATAGATGAATGCTTTGCAGATCTAACAGGACTCAATCTCCCACTAAAGATGACATACAGAGAGATTGCAGAGAAGATAAAGAAAGAGATTAGTGAAGAACTAGGACTATCAGTATCTATAGGTAT
>CAZBLC010000007.1:15354-22130 GCA_964492835.1 uncultured Candidatus Saccharibacteria bacterium | reverse complement strand
TCAATACAAAAGACGCTATCCTTCCATCCAGTAAATGATGATAAGGTATTCTTAATGTCCCAACTCTCAAAGCATGTAGAAGATGCTTGTTCTAAAGCAAGACATCATAACTTATGTACAAAGAAATTTACTTTCTTCCTTAAGACTAAAGATTTCATGTTCATGACACATACCATAGTACTCAATTCATTAACTAATGCTCCAGAAATATTAATGTCTAGTATAGAGAGTAGTTTTAATAGAGTATATACAAAAGGAGTAATGTACAGGACTACAGGAGTAACTCTACTTGATCTAAAACCAAGTCAGATATCACAATCTGACCTATTCGGTCATAATGATAAGGCTAATAAGTTTGAATTAATACATAAGCAGATAGATAACTTAGAGAATAAGTATGGTAAGAGATCTGTGTACCTAGCATCAAGTCACAATGCAAGAAAGAATGGAAATACAGCTATAGATATAGATGATAATGATAGAGACTTATTATTTCTGTAGTATAATAACTAAATGAAGAAAACCATAATCCTATACGCAACAATAATTATATTACTACCCATAATTACATACTATATAATGCATAAGAAGCCACAAATACCCAATGTAAATAATCAGGTATATGTAGTAGGAGATGAAAGCTATACAGTTATAGATGGTAAATCTGGAGATGATCTAATCGTATTTGGAGAGCCAGTGTATGGAGATTTGGATAAGGATGGAGATACAGATGCAGCGGTATATATAGTAAATCAATCGAAGGGTACTGGCGTCTTCTATTACGCAGTTTTAGTTATAAACAACAATGGTAAATATATACCTACAAGCACGATGTTCTTAGGAGATAGAATTGCTCCACAGAATGTAGAAATACATGAAGGTAGAGCGGTATATAACTTTGCAGATAGACGCGCTAATGAGCCAATGTCAGTTGAACCAAGCTATGCAAAGAGTGTATGGGTACACTACGATATTGCACGCAATGAGATTGGAGAATGGGTAAAGGATTTTGAAGGTGAGTCTAGATAATATATAGCTATTTTGTTAGTATAGTGCTATGGAAACACAAAATATTGAAGTAAAGCCTAAGATCGGTAAGTGGAAAGCAAGTAAGATAATTGTAAAAGAAAGTTTTAATGTACTTATGCAAGACAAGGAAGTCATGTGGTTTCCTGTCATGTCAGCAATTACTACACTATTAGCAGCAATCATCCTTATCGCCACAGGTTACTTTGTAATATTTAATGGAAATATAGAATCAGTTGATCTAGAGTCTAACAAAACTCTATCTAATGTAGTTATATACTCTGTCCTATTCATCTGCTACCTAGTAGGATTCTTCATTACAAACTTCTTCCAGGCTGGGCTATATCTAGTAGTTCAATCAAGATTCAATGGAGTTAATATAGGTTTCAAAGATGGTATTAATGAAGCAAAGAAGCATATTAATAAGATATTTGTTTGGTCCCTAATATCTGCAACAGTTGGTCTAGTACTACAGATCATTGCTGATAAGTTTAAGTTAGTAGGAAGAATAATTGCTAGTGTATTCGGAGCCGCATGGAATATCCTTACATTCTTCAGTCTACCAGCGTTGATAATTGGTAAGACAACTATAAAGGAATCATTCAACGAATCAGCTACAATTATCAGAAAGACTTGGGGAGAGACAATCATAGTTAATCTAGGAGTAACACTATTCTTCTCTGTAATCACATTCCTTGTATTTGCGCTATTCATTGGCCTAATCGTAATAGTACCTACAGTAGGTATGATCATTCCTGTTGGAATATTGTTTGTAATATATGTAATTGCAATGTCAGTAGTCTCTTCAACTCTAGGACAAATATTTAAGTTGGTATTGTATAACTATGCAAAGACTGGAAATATACCTGCAGGATTTAGTGCTGATATAGTACAAGCTGCAATTAAGACTAAGTAATTGATGGTTCGATATATCTGGCGTCTCTTTAAGAAGAAAAGGGTAAGGAGGAAGCGTATAAGTGCAGAGTATATAAAGTACAAGACTGAAGCATATAGAATCGCTACTGAGAGAATAGCTGAGTTTAATAAGGTATATAACTTTAATATAGGTAAGATAACTATACGTAATCAAAAGACTAGATGGGGAAGTTGTTCAAAGCGAGGGAATATAAACTTCAACTATAGGATAGCTAATATACCTGAGAGACTGTCTGACTACGTTATTGTGCATGAACTATGTCACTTGGGAGAATTCAATCATTCAAAAGACTTTTGGAATCTAGTAGAAAAAACAATACCTGATTATGTAGAAAGAAGAAAAGAGTTGATGAATATATCTAAGGCTGTGATTAAATAACAAACGGGGCGTGTATCACGCCCCGTTGAGTCACTTCGCAAACTTCCTTCGCCTCCGCTCCATCCTCTTCTTGTTCCGTCTTATCCTGTTTACGGCCCTGGGATTGGATTTGATAACTATGAGGTGTCTAGGGTGACACCATGTAGAATTTATCCTGTGAGCAATTTCGAACAACGACATTCCCTTGAAAAGAAGATCCCACGCCATCATCTTCTTGAGTGAACGGCCACTCTGAATTAATTGAATTCGATCTTGGGTGAATTGTCTGTAGTATTGCCAAAAATGATATGGAATTTGATGTGGTTGTAGCTTTTCAAAAAGCATATTCCACGCAACGTGCTCATCTAACCTTACTCTCACAATCTCGGTTTGATAATTGCGATATGGGTCGCCCCAAGGACGCCTATGATGTTTTGTTATCATATCCGGAGATTCTCTCCGGCCATTTAACCTTCCAAGACTACGCTTTTTCGTATATCCTCCTTTTTTAGGTTTGGTTAAAATCTTTCGATACATTACCACCATTTCTTTCTACTGTAAAACCCAGCATCTCTAAAACATCACTACTGCAAGTTATAGGTACTGCACCATTACGTATTAGATCATTCGGTCCATCTGACAGAGATGAAGTAATATTTCCAGGTACAGCACCAACTTCACGGTTGTAATCTAATCCCAATCTAGATGTAATGAGACTACCAGACAACTTCTCAGCTTCTATAACAATAACTGCATGTGATATACCGGCCATTAGCCTGTTCCTGTTCGGAAACATCCAAGGTAGAGCTTTTTGATTTGGTTCGTACTCAGACACTAGAGCTCCACCTGAGTCTAGAATTCTCTCTGATAGTCCAACATTACACTTAGGATATATAACCTCTGTATTCAACCCAGATCCAGGAAAAGCAATAGTTTGTATACCATAATGTAGTGCTACTTCATGCACAATACTATCTATCCCTATAGCCAACCCAGATACAATGCATACATCGTATCCTTTTAATCCAGACACTAGATCCCAAACAACTTTCTTTCCATAATCTGAATTTCTTCTTGAACCAACTATACAAAGTATCCTAGCGTCTGTACTAGGGAGACTACCTTTAATGTATAGCTTCTTCGGGGGCTTAGGTATTTCTCTAAGTTGTTGTGGAAATTCATCATTTTTTAATATTTGTATTTTCATATATTTACTTTTGCTATCATTCTGCTAATATTAATTTAGGCATTTGGAGGGGATACCCATAACGGCATTCAGCTGTAACCAAGTGCTAACCAAAACCATCACCCTCAAAAGGTGGTGATTTTTGTTTAAGTAATGGAATAATACTTAGAAATACTATATTCCCGCCAATAATTTGCTTTAATACAGTTTTGATTTTCTTTTCATTGATAAGTGCTATGAACTCGTAATATGTTACAGAGACAAGAGCTACTTCCTTTCTAGAATTTATATACCTCTCCTCGAATCTATTTCTGTGTTGAACATCTTGTATGGTGCTAGTCGTACCAAGTAGTTTTATTGCTAAGGGAAATAGCTTAACTCTCATCTCTAGATCAGTTTCATTTCTTGCTTTATATTTCTTTTTAAAGAATATGTGTTCATACCCCATTCTGGTGAAATATACGTGTTGTTTAAAATACGGACAGTACACTTTGCTGATACTATCGTACTTTTCTTTAAACTCTTTTCGCATACATTTACTCTACCAAAAGGAGATAAAATCCATATAAAATTTTGATAAAATCTTAATGAAATCTTTATCAAAATTTCATAACGTATACACCACTTTCCACTACATACGTTTTCTGATAATATGTAAGCTATGTTAGACATCAAATTTATACGCGAAAATAAGGAGGTAGTTCAGGCGGGTGCTAAGAAAAAGCATGTAGAAATTAACATAGACGAGTTAATTGCTCTTGATGATAAGAGAAAGAGCATACTTTCTTCAATTGAGAAGAAGAGATCTGAACAAAACGCTATAAGTGAAAAGATGCCATCTGCAACTCCAGAGGAAAGAACTGTAATGATTGATAGTATGAAGGTTGTTAAGGAATCTCTGTCAAAAGAAGAGGAATCACTTAAGGAGATAATGAAAGCATGGCAAGAAGCAATGCTTCGAGTACCTAATGTTCCTGATATGTCTGTTCCAGATGGAGACAGTGATGCAGATAACAGAGAAGTAAAGGTATGGGGAGAGAAGACTAAGTTTGATTTCGAACCAAAAGACCATGTTGAGATAATGACAAAGCTTAATATGCTTGATCTTGAGCGTGGAACTAAAGTTCACGGGTTTAGAGGATATTTCCTAACTGGAGACGGAGCAAGACTATCATTCGCAATTTGGAACTATGCTATGGATTTCTTTAGTAACAAAAAATTTACACCAGTAATAGCTCCATCAGTTGTAAGAAAGGTAAACCTATACGGTACAGGACATCTTCCTGGAGATATGGAGGACTTCTACTCAACTCAAGACGGTGATGTGCTATCAGGTACTGCTGAGGTTGCTCTAATGGGTATGCACAGCGAAGAAGTACTAGATGCTAAATCATTACCGATAAGATACTTGGGATTCTCTCCATGTTACAGAAGAGAAGCTGGAGCACATAGTAAAGATACAAAAGGACTAATACGAGTACATGAGTTCTACAAGCTAGAGCAATTAGTGCTATCAGAAGCTAGTCATGAGACTAGTGTAGCGCTACACGAAGAGTTAAACAGAAATACAGAAGAGTTCATTGAATCACTAGGTATTCCATATCATACAGTACTTAACTGCGGTGGAGATCTTGGACTAGGACAAGTAAAGAAATATGATATTGAACTATGGGTACCAAAAGAGAATACATACAGAGAGATATCATCTGCTTCATATTTCCACGATTTCCAAACAAGAAGATGCAATATCCGTTACAAGGATACTGAAGGAAAACTAAAGTATGCTCACTCACTTAACTGTACAGCAATACCAACACCAAGAATATTGGTATCACTAATTGAAAACTATCAACAAGCAGATGGATCTATAAAACTACCAGAGATACTACATAAATATATGGGTAAGGGGGAGATAAGATAAAATCATGAAGATAGGAAGGTTACGCACATTACAATCAAGCAAGAAAACAGAAGAAAGACGTAAAGCTCTTGTTAAGAATGTATCGTATGTTTCCGTATCAGTATTGGTATTTGTAATCATCCTAATATCCATCTCATGGTTACCATTCCTTAGAATCAAAACTACTCAAATTGATGGCTCAGAGACCATTAATACTACAGAAATACAAGCTAAAGTAGATGAACTAATACTTGGTACATACCTATATACAATCCCTAGATCAAGTATATTCGTATATCCAAAAGATAATATACAAGAAACTATTCTTAATATTTTCAGTAAGATAGACACTGTAGATATTGATATAGATGGTTTTACTACACTTAACATTACAGTTACTGAAAGAGCACCTGAGGTAATGGTATGTGAAGGATTTAGAGAGGATGAGAATAGCGATACCTGCTACTACGCTGACAAGCTAGGTATTGTATATGAGAAAGCTCCAATACTAACAGATGGTGTTTACTATAAATACTATTTAAACAACAATGAAAAACCAATAGTATTAGGTCAGCCTTTTGTTAATATAGAACGTTTTAAAGAGCTACAGGACTTTGTATCAGGACTAAATAACTCAAAGGTAGTAAGTACAGGAATGCTAATATCTGATGATGGAAGTTATGAATTATATGTAAACAACATTAAGGAAGGTACTGCAGTAGTGTATTTTGACGATAGGACAGATTTTGATAAGACGCTATCAAATTTAATTACATTTTGGAATAGTGCATTAGATAAAAAGATTGGTACTACAACAATATCTAACTTTGAATATATAAACCTTCGTTTTGGTAATAACGTATTCTATTTAACTAAATAATGAAATTATTTTTTTCAATGTTAACTGCATGTGCATTCGGGATAGCAATATCTCTGGGATTCATATTACTTTTTGAAAGATTAATCGCTGACAATACACCAGTTCTCGCTGAAACAGTACTTGTGGAATCAGAAATACATTCTACCGATATATCTCTTCTTGAAGAAGCAGATCAAGATCCAAGTTTTGTATCTAAGTTCTCTAGAGTATTCGTATACTCAGCAGATAGCGGTCTTGATATCATAGAGAGCGCTAAAAACTCAATACCACACACAGCACGTGCAAAAGTAACAGCGCCATCATATGTAGTACTTGATATGGATCGTGATGCAATAATTTTAGAGAAGAATTCAGAGCAGTTATTACCAATAGCATCGGTTACAAAACTTGTTACAGCAGTTGTGGCACGTAAATTAATAAATTCAGACAATCAGGTAGTGATGAATAGCAAGATACTAGCAACATATGGAAATGAAGCTAAATTTAGATT
>CAZBLC010000007.1:14136-15254 GCA_964492835.1 uncultured Candidatus Saccharibacteria bacterium | reverse complement strand
AATCCAACCCATTTCCTAAACCTAACCTCATATGCAGGAGGAAAGAATGGATACACACCGGAGGCTAATAGGACAAGTGTGGCTTTGTTTAAATTAGGCAGACAAAACAGGTTGTATGGAATAATGATGTTGGGTAGTTCCGCTCGTGATGCAGACATACTAGATTTGCTCGAAGAGGCAATTAGGTAGTAGTATATGCCACATGTCTAATTTCTGGACTAAACTCAAAAAACCAATATTTGTAATAGCACCAATGGCCAACGTTACTGACGTTGCTTTTAGAGCTATGTTCGCAAAGTATGGTAAACCAGATGTTATGTGGACTGAATTCGTATCAGCAGATGGACTATGCTCCCCTGGTAGAAAAGTGCTACTTAGAGACCTGGCATTCTCTGATGCAGAACGTCCAATAGTTGCTCAGCTATTCTCTGGTCATCCAGACAAAATGTACGAAGCAGCTAAACTAGTACAAGAACTAGGATTCGATGGTATTGATATCAATATGGGATGTCCTGATAAGGCGGTAGAGAAGCAGGGAGCTGGAGCGGGACATATTAAAGATCCTGAGAATGCAATCAAGGTAATACAAGCAGCTAAGAGAGGAGCACCAAATATACCAATATCAGTCAAGACTAGAATTGGGTATAACAAGGTGGAGATAGATACTTGGTTACCTAGTATTCTAAAGGAAGGCGTAGCTGCTCTAACAGTGCATCTTAGAACCCGAAAAGAAATGTCTGATGTGGATGCGCATTGGGATATAATGCCAAAGATAGTGGAGATTAGAAATTCAATTGCACCAGATACAATACTTCTTGGTAATGGAGATGTTACAAGTATTGCAGATGGAATACAGAAAGTTAAACAGAGTGGGTGTGACGGAGCAATGGTAGGACGTGGAATATTCGGTAATCCATGGTTCTTCTCTGGAAAAGTACTAAGTGATATAGAGCCTAAAGAGAGACTTAGAGTAATGCTTGAGCATGCAAGAGAGTTTGATAAGCAGTTGGGTGATATTAAAAGTTTTGCCATAATGAAAAAGCATTTTAAAGCATATGTCTCTGGATGGGATCAGGCTAAGGAACTTAGAGTTAAACTTATGGAGTGTGATGATCTAG
>CAZBLC010000007.1:0-14036 GCA_964492835.1 uncultured Candidatus Saccharibacteria bacterium | reverse complement strand
TTTTTTTATGATATAATCTCTCCATGTCAGAAAAAGCAAAACCTCATGGAGTACTTTATCGCAAATATCGTCCATACGATTGGTCTGATGTTATAGGTCAAGATCATATAGTTTCAGTACTTGAGGGATCTATTAAGCAAGAGAAAGTAGCTCACGCATATCTATTCGCTGGTAGTAGAGGTATAGGTAAGACATCTATTGCTCGTATATTCTCTAGATCACTTGGAGTAAGTGATAACGATGTATATGAGATAGATGCAGCATCTAATAGAGGAATAGATGATATACGAGAGATACGTGATGGAGTTAGTGTTCTACCATTTGAATCAAAATACAAAGTCTACATTATCGACGAGGTACACATGCTAACTAAAGAAGCATTCAATGCTCTACTTAAGACTCTTGAAGAACCACCACAGCATGTAATATTTATACTAGCCACAACAGAGACTGATAAGATACCAGAGACTGTGCTATCACGTTGCCAGATATTTAATTTTAAAAAGCCGAATAGAGAGATACTAAAGACACTAGTAACTAAAGTAGCCAAGGAAGAAGGATATAGTTTGGAATCGGGTGTTGCTGACCTAGTAGCACTTCTTGGTGATGGATCATTTAGAGATACTCTTGGAATATTACAGAAAGTTATTAGCTCTACTAAGGACAGTAAGGTAAGTATGAAGGAAGTTGAAGCTATAACTGGAGCACCAAAGGGAAGTCTGGTAATTGATTTCATAAAATCTATAGCGTATGGGAAGAAGGAAGAGGCACTGGGAGTAGTTTTAAAAGTGGTTGAAAGTAATATCTCAGTTAAAACATTTGTAAGTATATTACTTGAGAGGATTAGAATAGTTTTAATATTAAAGAATGCACCAAATCTAGCTAAAGAACTAAAGGATCAAGTTAGTGAAGATGATTGGAGTGTGATTGAATCTATTGCAAAGGATGGAGAAAGTAAGATATCTTCAGGAACTTTGAAGGCATTTTTGGATGTATATGACTCTACTGGTAGTGCATATATTGAGAGTTTGCCTCTTGAATTAGCTGTAGTTGACTTGTTTAAATAGGGGTGGTATATTGTGTTGGTCGGAGTTCGTTGTAGTCACTTCAACCATTAGCTGAAAGGTATATCATGTTCATCATCAGTAGGTTTGTGGCAGGACACTGGCATGAAATTGTGGTCGACCAGAGAGACCTCGATCACCTCAGGGAGGAGATCAAGACCAATCAGGTCCGCTTCATGGTCGCCTGAAAATCAGGAGACCGCATGGGTCCACTTGCATAGCGGGTGGGCCTTTTACTTTACTTGAAATATATTGGTTTTTAATGTATTTTATATACACGATTACGGGATCGTCTAATGGTAGGACTTCAGGTTTTGGTCCTGAGTATCTAGGTTCGAATCCTAGTCCCGTAGCCAATAGTTTTCGCGCAGTAAAAATATTATGTGCAATTTATTACAAATACTAAACAATACCTTCTTAGGAACACTGTTTGCTGGTATATTACTTGCACTTTTTGGATTTTACTTGTATCGGAAACAAAAGGAGACTGATTTGGAGTTTGATGATCTCCGAAAAAGAAAAGATGCCGCTTCAGTGCTTTTTTATAAAGTACAAGTTGCGATTAAAAAGTACGAGGCACAACTAAATATACATAATGGTAAGTATCCTCCCATTAAAAATCTTTATGAAAAAGCGAATGATAAATTTAATAACTATTTTAAGGATGAGACTGATAAAGATTTGAACGCTCTAGTCACAGCTATAAATGTGGCTTTAGATAATTTAATTTCTCTACTAAAAATAGATAACGAATTTACTGAAGAAGTTGAAAAAATTTCTTTGAACACACCCAATCTTAATTTAATGCTACTGGGTGTGTCAGTAATGTATTTATCTCAGCCAAAAGATGTGGAAGAACTTGATAAATTATTTCACCAAACAGCAGGATCTATAACTGCTGCCTTACAAAAAATAATCAATTATAGAAAATAGATGTTTTGACTTCGTGCTACATAGCAAGTAAGGTTTTGGTTGCCCTCTGAATCTTTAGATAATACTGCACCATGTTAATTTTGTGGTATTATTTTACTACAATGAAAAATATACAAAAAGATTTTGTCTCGCTACTTGTTATAATAATTTTACCTGCCGTTGTCGGCTGCACATATGCTGTATGGAGAAGTAATTCTGTCGCAAAGGTTACTATATCTGAAATTTTGACACCATCTCAATCATCCTCTGTGCAAGAAAAAGCGGAGGTAAACATGCCGGTTCAAGGTACCCCAACAGACATTAAACCTCTCTCATCTAGTAGTGTAGAAGGAAGTAGGACTGAAGGTGCTGTTGGTAATAATACTAAGACAATACAAAAGACTGACAATGTTCAAGTCTATGTAAATGTGATTGATAAGGATGGGCAACCTCTAAAACCAGATACTGTTGAATGGTATTATCCCGCAGTTAACGGTCGAGTTACTCAATATCCGGCTAGTTGCATGAATGCAGGATGTACTCGCTGGTCTGTTATGGGTGCAACTAGTACTAAAATATATGTAACTGCAAACTATAAGGTTCCATCTCATCCTGATGCACTGTGTTTTAGTTCAGCGTACCACACAAAACTTGTTGAATTGTCTTCTATACCTTCTGAAATCACTCTTATAATGGAGCCAGAGAAGTGGTGCTATTAAGCCTAGTATCTATTCAGTTTATACTAAGTAAAAATAACAAATTTACATGCACAAACCAAAAATAATTTCATACAAGACTCTAAGAAGTAACGGAGAAATTAACACAAAATACTCGGAAGCAATTGAAAGCTTAGGAGGTGAGCTATTTATGTTCGAATCTTGTGAAGAGATAGATAAGTATATAGATCAAGCAGACGGTATTTTGCTACCAGGTGGCCATGATGTAAATCCAATACTGTATGGTGAAGAGATAAGCTACTCCCAACCTTCAAATGATGAACGAGATAGATTTGAAATGCTTTTAATTGAAAAAGCCATGGAAAGAAAGCTACCAATTCTTGGTATCTGCAGAGGACTTCAGATATTAAATGTTAAATTTGGTGGAAGTCTGTATCAAGATGTTGAAAAAGAGATGGAGGGTAGTATAAGACATGATATGCATGAAGAAAATTCAAAGCCACTTCCTAGATCATTACTTACTCATGATGTTTCGATAGTTAAGGGAATATACCTACATAGCTTAATTGGTGTAGATATGGTTAAAGTTAATAGCTTACATCATCAGGGGATTAAAAAACTTGGTAATGGATTAATTGCTACAAGTCACTCTAAAGATGGTTTAGTTGAGTCTATTGAATTTAAAGACTATCCATATCTAGTTGGTGTGCAGTGGCATCCAGAGGAATTGATGGAGATTGATATATGGAGAAATTTTATGACTGACTTTATTAAAGTTTGCTCGAAATAATTTTAATAAGAGGCGATATCAGATTACATCAAGAAGATTGGCATTTATATCTCATATAGTAAATTTAGCGCAACATATAATAGGCGTACATTCTGATTGGCCGTTCTGTAAACATGCGTGCGTCCAAGCTATTGAACCATTACGGTTAGTTCGGTGTTTTATAAAAGCTTCTAAATGTAGTTAAATAAAAAACCACCAGAGGTCAAATGACATGGTGGCTGTTACGTAAGGAACAACTTACTTGTTTCTACGCGACTTCCGCTTTTTCGGCGGGCTGAGCTTTTTCAGAGTCTCAGCAACTCCGTGAGACATAGGCTGGCAACGCGAGTCGCTGCCGATCTCCTTCCCTTTGTCTTCGTGTTTCTGGTCACGCCACTTCTGATACTCGTCAAGTCCTTCGACTAATGACGGATCATTCCTCAGCGCCTCAGCGAGGTTTCCAGTGTGACCAAGTTGATCGGCCAGTGCCCTTGCTTTTGGAGAAAGGCTTTCCATTTCAGTGCTCATGCTTGTTGTCCATTCAGATTGCGCGGCTCAAACGCAGTCTACAGAGTGGATGTTGGATCGGCAGAGCCTTTAGGGACTTTGCAGCCGCCTTGCCGATCATTATTGACTCCTCATCGCCCCATCGTGATAGGACACCATGGAGAGCGTTGAACAATGAAGTCTGATCGAAGCTGTAATCCATGAAGAAGCTGTTTACTTCCGGTCCATAGTGGTCAACCAGCGAATTGATCGCCGAAATGGCTACACTGTATTCCGGATGGGCAAACTCGCATTCTGGATGAATCAGTTCACCATCATCATTCCATTGATGATTGAGGACGTTCATCGCAACACAATGATGTGTAGTGATAAGAGAGTGTATCCGTTTTTTCATGAAGTCTTTGTCCATCATGATCTCGAACGGATCCCACATATTCTCGGTAAAGACGAATGACATAGCTGCCATGCGCTCATATTCTGGATTAGCAAGAGCCCTATCCAGTGTATCCCTATCAAGCTTGCTGAAACTCTCGACCATGAATCGGATTTCACCGGAACTGATGAGTGCATCAACTAGTTCGATAGGATTGCGTGCTGCGGAGAGGTGTTGCTCAAGTTTGACCGAACGAGCAATTAGCTCGTCAGTATTTCTTTCTGCAATCTTCACCAACCTTCGGTGGCGCCCTTTGTCTGTTGCGAGCAAATGAAGTCCAGGTAGAACTTCACCATACCGGTCGAGTCTTCCGACAATTTCCGGCATCATCCATTCCTCACCCATGACTCCAAAGTTTAGACCGTGCGGGTCTATGAGGACCCACCGACCGTCGATAACTTGGATGCAAACACAAATATGGAAATACTCGTCGGCTGCCCGACGAAGCAGATCTATGCGTCCTGCACGAAGGGATTCTTTGAATGAATTATCGAGATGCGTGAGGTCACGCTTCGATATGTCAGATACAACTTTCTCGTATGTGTCACGACGAATCGAGTTGATGACTTTTCCCGCATGTTTCAACGGGTTTGCCACGATCACACGTGCTTTCGCTAAACGAGCAAAAGCGATGAGCATCTGAGTTTTGCCTTGGCAGTTGGCGACACAGGAATCAGGATTCCACATGCCGTACTGTCGTGGCAAAACCTTTCTTGCTTCGTGTCTGTTCGACATTATGTTTAACTCCATACTTCTCGTCAACACTTCCATAGTCAGATCACCTTTCGAATCTTGACTTGTTGAACGAAGACAATAGTAGAGAGCGCGACAAATATCGATTTGCTGACCAACAGTGCTATCTTGCCACCGTCGCGCCATTTTTTTAATGTCTGGCGTAAGACATTTACTTGCAGCTCGGATAATATGTTCTCCTGTCGCTTGGATAAGCGGCCGAAGTTCCATGTCAGTTCCAAAATCTGGAGTAATGCCTTTTGCTTCGACAAGAGCTTGGCTTTCGTCGACAGTATTGATCAGTCGTCCGAACTCCATGTGTCCAGCCAGAAGCGCGACTCCTGTGTCCGTAGATGTAGGGTGACGGGCTTCGAGCGTTTTGTTGGCCTGCTGAAGTGTAGCGTAACGCTCTGATCGGAGAACCCTTTGAAGGGTAGTTCCACATCCTAGAGTCAGCACCTTACCGATTGCATTCATGATTTCCATAAACTTTTCGCTTTCTGTAGGGGTTAATGGTATATTTAGCTGTCAAAAAACTATTAATGTATTATAACATAAAAAATTGACAATTGCAAGCAGTCTGTATATAGCTAAATAACGTGTCACTATTAACTGACCTGATGTAGCTATAGTCACTATGGTATAATCATCTAAACAAATTAATATAAATTTTATGATAACAATAATTTCACTTTCAGTATTCGGTGCCATAATAGCAGCTGTAGTAGGTACAGTATGGTACTCAGACAAGACTCCTATGGGTAAGCTACATATGAAGTATCTAGGATTCGACAAGCTAAACGAAGAAGAAAAGAAGAAGAATATAGAGGAAGCTAAACCAAAGATGTTTAAGTTGTATGTAGGACAGATGTTACTCTCTTTCCTTACAGCATTTGCAGTTGTATTTGTAATAGTTATGAGTGTAGGAAATGGTACTACATTTGGTGTTGCTATGTTGTTTGTACTTATGAACTGGCTTTGCTTCATTGTTCCTACAATTGGTACTGGAATACTATGGAGTAACTGTGATCGAAGTATTGCATGGAAGAAATTCTCCTCAGACATATCATATAATCTAGTTACGCTAATCCTAACAGCATTACTAACTGGTCTGTTTGTATAATGGAGACAATAACTAAAGTTGGTATAGGGGTAATGATAGTTAAGCAAGGTAAAGTTCTACTTGGCAAAAGAATATCTAGTTTTGGTTCAGGAGAATACTCATTTCTCGGTGGGCATTTAGAATACATGGAATCATTTAATTCTTGCGCTATGCGAGAAGTTAGAGAAGAGTGTGGGATAGAGATTGAGAATATTAGATTCCTAATGGTTTCAAATCTAAAAGACTATGCTCCCAAACACTATTGCCATATAGGCTTAGTTGCAGATTGGAAAAGTGGAGAGCCAGTAGTATTAGAACCTGATAGATATGAATCATGGGACTGGTATGACATTGATAGCTTACCATCACCACTTTTTAAGACAGTAGATACAATGATAGAGTCCTACAAAACTGGCAAAAACTATTATGACTTCAATTGATCGCATAAAGGAACTAGGATATTATAATCACATATGACAAAAATAATTATTGCAGTTTTAATAGCTGCAGCTGTAGTAGGAGGATATTTTGCTTTTAATAACAAAGAGGTAGAAGTAGTAAATGAAGAAGTAGCAACTACTCCTTCTCCAGAAGTTTCTGGTAAGAAGATGGCATTCTCAGAATTTGTAAAACAAGGTGGGGCATATAAGTGTACAGTTAACCAGAGTGTAAACAATACTGATACAGTAGGTACAACATATATTAACAAGGGAATGATCAGAGGAGAGTACAATACTAAAGTACAAAACCTAAGTGTAGATACAACACTAATCGTTAGGGATGGATACACATATACTTGGACATCAATGCTTCCAAATATGGGATACAAGTCTAAAGTAGCAGATACAAAGCAAGTTGATACAAATACACCAAAGAGTGCAACATACTCATTCAACTCAGAGCAGATAGGAGACTATGATTGTAAAGATTGGACTGTAGATGAATCAAAGTTTGTTGTGCCAAGTACAGTGACTTTTAGTGAGGTATAGCTAAAATACAAAAAGCACCACATAACGTGGTGCTTTTTGTATTCCTTTCAAATCTAAGATATATTAACTATATGAACAAAGACTATATAGTAATCCTTTTCTATAAATTTATAGACATAGACAACCCTAAAGAGCTAGCAGATGCATATAAACTAAAATGTGCAGAGTTGAATATTAAAGGAAGAATGTTGGTGGCAGAGGAAGGTATAAATGGAACATTTGAAGGAGAAAGAAACGATATTGAGAAACTTAAACAATATATTAAATCTGATACTAGATTCTCAGATATGTTGATTAAAGAAAGTGCGGGTAATGGTAATGCATTCCCTAAGGTTAAGATAAAGGTAAGAGATGAGGTTGTAACACTTGGAGCTGGGAGATTCGACGTGAAGAATGAAACTGCAGCTGAACTCTCACCTAAAGAATTAGAGGAATGGTATGCAAAAGATGAAGACTTCGTTGTTCTTGATCTAAGAAATGACTACGAAATAGCTAGCGGAAGATTTGATAAGACTATAGACCCTAAACTTGAGAACTTTAGAGATCTACCGAAGAAACTTAAGGAGCTAGAAGGATTAAAGAAGAAAAAGGTACTAACAGTATGTACTGGAGGTATTCGTTGTGAGAAAGCAACCTGCCTACTTAAAAGAGAAGGATTTGAGAATGTATACCAACTTAAGGATGGAATACATACATATATGAAGGAGTATCCAGGAAAGAACTTTAAAGGAACTCTCTTTGTATTTGATAACAGACTAGTAACTGATGTGGTAGATACTAAAGAGAAGGAAATAGTGGGTAAGTGTGTATTCTGTAACTCAAATACCGAAACATATTACTCAGATGATAGGATAAGACCATCAAGAAAGGTTCTGTGTTGTGACTCATGTTACGAGATAAATAAGAGTTACCTAAGAGCGAGTATAAATTAGACATTTCTACAGAAAAATTGTAATCTGTGTGCAGCAATTGTTCATAACATGGAAACGTCAATGAATTTCATTGTCAGAATGAGAAGGACACACACCTATGCATACAGCGGATTAATTAAATTTTTCCCAAAAAGTAGAAAGATTCGAGGTTTTTACTTCATAGTCCTCTATCCATTCAAGGGAGCCTCAACCGAGTTTGCGATATACAACGATGAAGAAGGTAAAGATGTGTATGCAGAAGGATTCGGGGTTCCAAAAGCGTATGAGGAAGATGAGTTGGAACCGACATTCGAATACGATTTTGATTTGGAAAGAAACGATCCAAGAACACCTATGGTTGCTGCTATCACATACATTGTGTCAGAAACCATACTCACATTTGAAGCTCATAACCCCGAGGAGGTCGCCTTCTTTAGAAGTAGATTCGACTACGTGGTGCCTGACGACAAAACAGACTTCGCTAAGCGTTTTCTTAGTGCATTCGATGAGCACTAGAGTTCACACACCAGCTATGCAAATAGTTGGTGTTCTGTTATATTCACATTGAAAATATATAATACCGTGCTATACTAATTTTATGTCACACACAAGAACAAACACACCAAGAAAGACTTCAAGATCAAAAAAGACTGCAAAGAGACTTGCTACAAAAAGAGCAAGACTTGCAGCTAAGAAGAAATAGTCTTTTAAAATTATTTAATTAACAGCATAAATATGGAAAAATCTATATTTACAATTGTACTTTTGATAATAGGTTTGCTATTAGCTATAAAGTTACAAACATTCGTAAAGAACAACAGACCAGCTCCTGCTGTGGTAGAACCAACTATAGAAGAGCAGTTTGACTCTATAGATATGATGATATCTTCATCAACAGATATCATGGCTTCAAGTACAGAAGAAATGGCTACAACAACAGTGTCTACGACTACTGAGCAGATATAACATTGCTTTGTAGGCTATATAGGCATATACTAGTAATGTGTCAAAGGAAACAGAGTCGAGTTTCGTCAACAATTAGCCAAGTAAAAAATATATACAAAAACATGACAGGTAAAATTAAGACTCTTACACCAAAAGGATTTGGATTCATTGCTCGCGAAGGTGAGGCAAAGGACCTATTCTTCCACTCAAAGGAATTGAGAGGTGTAACTTACGAAGAACTAAGAGAGGGAGATACACTTTCTTTCGAAGTTGTAGATGGTGAAAAAGGACCATCAGCAGTAAACGTTTCAAGAGTTTAGTCTCAAAACAAAAAAGCATGCACTCGGTGCATGCTTTTTTGTTTACTCTGGTATAATGAGGGAATGATAAAAGAAATAGCATTTGTAAGTTATGCAATTGAGAACGTAGTAGAAGCACGAAACTTCTATGAGAATATACTAGGACTTAAACCAAGCAGTGTATGGGAGGGAGATGGTATGTTGTTCATTGAATATGAGATAGGACAAAGTACTCTAGCTATCGGTAAAGGAGCACCAAACTTCAAGCCTGGAACTACAGGAGCAACAGTAGCACTTGAGGTGGATAACTTCGAGAATACAGTAAAAACACTGAAGGATAAGGGTATAAAGTTTACTATGGAAGCATATGAGACACCAGTATGTCATATGGCTATAGTAATGGACCCAGATGGCAATCAAATAATGATCCACAAGCGTAAGGGATAAATACTTTTGCATTTTTATACAGATATGCTATAGTCTACTCACTATGGTAAACCGAATGAGAGCAAACAGAGCGCATCGAGACAATCGCAGATCACATCATGCGCTTGAAGATGTTAGACTATCAAAGTGTGCAAACTGTGCAGCTATGCACCTAAGACACACTATGTGTGAGAAATGTGGAACTTACAAAGGAAAGAAAGTAGTAGACATGACAGCAAAGGTAGCAAAGAAAGTAGAGAAGAATAAGAAGAAAGCAGAAGCAGTAAAGTAAAGTTTTAAAAAGGGTTCTTCAAAAACAAAATCATGGCGAACAGACATCTATCAAGATCCGTAGCACTACAAACACTCTTTGAGTGGGATTTCAGAGGTCGTCATAATGATGAAGTAAAGGATACAATCTCTCGTATCGCTTTTGAGTTTGCTCCTGGAATGAATGATCAACATTTCATCGAGGAACTAACTCAGAATGTCCTATCAAAACAATCAGATCTAGACAAGATTATCGAAAAGGCTGCTCCAGATTGGCCTCTAGATAAGATATCAATAATCGATCGAAATATACTACGTATAGGGCTATACGAACTACTTTTCGCCGATAGAGCTGAAGTACCTGCTAAGGTGGCTATAAACGAAGCTATAGAGCTTGCAAAAAGCTTTGGTGGAGAGAATAGTGGAAAGTTTGTAAACGGAGTATTAGGCTCAGTATACAAAGAACTAGGAGAACCTGGTAAGGACTCATCACCTAAGAAAAAGAAGAAGATTGAGGAAATACCATATGAAGAGATGCCAATACAGAATCTAGGAGGTGCTGTGGTGTATGCAAGAGATGGTGAAGAGATATACCTAGCTTTTGTGCATGATATATTCGGGCACTGGACGCTATCAAAAGGAAAGATTCCACAAGGAGATGTGAGAGTTGGAACAGTAGCTAAAGTTAAAGAAGAAATGGGACTTGATGTATCTATAACTGATGACTTGGGTAACAATGAGTACATAGCAAGTGATCCAGAACTAGGAAAGATACGTAAACAAGTACACTACTTCCTAGCAGAGTCTAAGTTCACTGATATAAAGCTTGCAGAGAAGCCAGGATTAGATGATGGTAAGTGGTTTAAGCTAGCAGACATACTAGAACTTAATTTCTATAACGATATAGTTCCAATAGTTACAAAAGCAGTTACAATACTTAGTACGAAGAAATAACATGCCAGACTTTGAACAATTTTCAAAAGAGATAAAGGTGGAATTTAAAGATATTTCACTTCTTAAGCGTGCTTGTACACATAGATCATATCTAAATGAAAACAAGAAGGCAGGACTAGAGCATAATGAGAGACTAGAGTTTCTAGGAGATGCGGTACTTGAGTTGGTTATAACTAGCTTCCTGTACAAAAAGTATCCAGACAAAGATGAAGGAGATCTAACCTCATATAGATCAGCTTTAGTTAATACCAATAGCCTATCAAAAGTAGCACTACATATCGGTGTTGATAAATATCTACTGCTTTCAAAAGGAGAGTCTAAAGATACTGGTAGAGCGAGATCTATAATCCACGCTGATACAATAGAGGCAATAATTGGAGCAGTATATCTAGATCAGGGATACGACGCTGCAGGTAACTTCATAGCATCAAATCTAATGGAGGTCATAGACATAGACGATATCGTAAAGAACAAGCTATGGCTTGATGCTAAAAGTAGATTCCAAGAGAAAGCTCAGGAAGTAACAGGAATCACTCCAACATATAGAACTACAAAAGAAACAGGACCAGATCATAACAAGATGTTTACACTAGCTGTATTCATCGGAGACGTACAAGTTGCAATCGGACAGGGAATGTCTAAGCAAGAAGCTGAACAAAAAGCTGCAGAGAAAGCTCTAGAGGTGAAGGGGTGGTAGTTATCCAAACACAATTTCCATAATAGCTTCGTAAAGAGGAATGGCTAGAACAAAAGCTATGGCGTATATGCAGTACTTAACTCCAATACCAAACATGATACCAAGTACAGATATGCATAATATAGCTAGTTCGATCATGTGTATATTATATCTAATTTTATATAAAATGACTTCATGCTAAAATATACCCATGTACCTAAAGTCACTAGAAATATCTGGATTTAAATCTTTTGCAAAGAAATCCATACTAAATTTCAACTCTCCAATATCCGCTATAGTTGGCCCTAACGGTTCTGGTAAATCAAACGTATCAGAAGGATTTAGATTTGTACTAGGAGAGCAGTCTATAAAAGCAATGAGAGGAAAGAGAGGAGAAGATCTAATCTTTAACGGTGGAGGAGATGGAACTAGAGTTAACAGAGCTAGTGTAAAAGTAATATTTGATAATTCGAGAAGAACATTTGCAGTAGATTTTGATGAAGTAAGTATAGAGCGAGTAGTACTTAGAGATAACTCAAATGAATACTATATCAACGGTTCATCAGTAAGACTAAAGGATATAGTAGAACTACTCTCTAATGCGCATATAGGGGCATCTGGACATCATATAATCTCACAAGGAGAAGCAGATCGTATACTAAATGCAAATATAAAAGAAAGAAGAGAGATGATAGAGGATGCTCTAGGACTTAAAACATATCAATACAAGAAGATTGAGAGTCAGAGAAAGCTCGAGAAGACAGAGGAGAATATGAAGTCAGTAGAATCTCTAAGAAGAGAGATTGCTCCACATCTAAAGTTCCTTAAGAAGCAAGTAGAGAAGGTGGAGAAGGTTGCTGAACTAAGAGAAGAACTTAGAAAGATATACAAGGAGTACTTTAAGAGAGAAGAAATATATCTAAAGACAGAGAAAGAGGAAATATTAAAGATTAAGAGTCCACTTAATCAAGAATTATTAAAACTTGATGCAGAAATTGCTAATGCAAGAAAGACACTAGAGGAGAGCAAGAACAGAGATGCTAAGAGTAACGAACTTATAGAGTTAGAGTCAGGGCTATATAAAATTAGAAATGAAAAAGATACGATAGCCAGAGAACTAGGAAAGATTGAAGGAGAGATATCAGCAGGACTAAGAACAATATCAAAAGAAAAAGAGAAACTCGCTCGTGACGAGTTTAAAACCGTATACCTAAGAGATGTGGAAGAAGTAGTAAACAAGATTGACCTATTACAAACCATAGAAGAGATAAAGAAACTACTTTTTGGATTCATCTCATCACATAAGAACAAAGAAGACTCATCGCTAGTAGCTGAGATAGAGAAGGATATAAATATACTAAAGAGTAAAAAGGATGATTTTGAAACGAAGCTAAAAGATCTTACACAATCAGAAAGTAAGTATATTCTTGAATATAACACACTAAGAGAAAAGATAGAGAGAGAAAAGGATTCAAATAGAGATGCAGAGAAGGATGTATTTAGAATAATTGCTAGACAGAATGAGGTAAGAGGAATACTAAATGGTATAAAGACTAGAGAAGATAAACTAAATCTTGAAGATGAATCATTCAAGAAAGAAATGCAACAAGCATATGCAATTGTTGGTCGTGAAGCTCTAGATTATGAAAATCTAATACTTACAAATGAAGACAGGCAAGCTCAATATGATAGATTGAAATCAATTGAAAAGATTAAAATTAGAATTGAAGATTCAGGAGCTGGAAACAGTATAGATATACTAAAAGAATACAAGGAAGTGGAGGATAGAGATAACTTCTTAGCTAAAGAACTAGTCGATCTAGAATCTTCTAAGAATAACTTAAATACATTAATTGCAGATCTAGATGCAAGATTAGATATAGAATTCAAAGAAGGAATACTAAAGATTAATGCACAGTTTCAAAACTATTTCTCTCTAATGTTCGGTGGAGGAACAGCAGGACTTAATGTAATACGAGAGAAGAAGAGAAAAAAGAAATCTGATACAGATCTAGATGCAGTACTATCTGAAGAAGAGAATATGGAAGAGGAAGAAGGAGAAGAGGGAATTGAGATAAATGTAAATCTACCAAGAAAGAAAGTTAAAGGATTAATGATGCTATCTGGAGGAGAAAGAGCATTAACATCTATTGCACTACTATTTGCTATATCACAAGTTAATCCACCTCCGTTTATCATTCTAGATGAGACAGATGCTGCACTAGATGAAGCTAACTCACGTAAGTACGGAGATATGATCTCAAACCTATCAAAGTATTCACAGTTAATACTAATTACACATAACAGAGAGACTATGTCTCGTGCTGGAGTACTGTACGGAGTAACTATGGGTAGTGATGGAGCATCTAA
>CAZBLC010000006.1:0-32197 GCA_964492835.1 uncultured Candidatus Saccharibacteria bacterium | reverse complement strand
ATAATGATCATATGGGGAGGTTTTAACTATATTACAAGTGAGGTTCCTTTCATTAAATCAGATGGTAGGTCTAAGATAGTAAATGCTGTATCTGGTTTGGCTATGGTACTAGTATCATATCTAATACTTGCAACTATCGATCCTAGATTGGTTAATATTGATAGCAATATTCCTCCGATACCATATACAGCTGAGCAGTTAAAGGATGTTGGTGCTCTTCAAAAAAGTATAGAGCAGGATTTGAAGAATCTTAGCGCTGAAAAGCAGTTGGAAGTGAATCAATTATCATCTCAAATTTCTAGTATTGCTCAAGAAAAAAAGGGTATTGATGCAAAAGTTGCATCTAAAGAGATCACAGCGGAAGAGGCGGTACGGTTGTATGCGGAAAATGCAAAAAAAGCATTGGATGCTAGCGTAAATAGAAGTAAGTTAATAGCTGAAAATAATGGTTTATCTAGTTTTACAAAGGCGATTCAAATAATTAACACTGACGAAGATGTAGGTACAAGTTTGGATCAATATAAAGCAGAAACGGTACCTAACACGATTGGCAACACACCAAGAAGAACTGATTCTGAAAATATAATACAAAATCAGTATAATACAAGAATAAATGAGATACTTAAGACCAACTCTGGTCATGATATCGTTCAAAAACTTGATAAGCAGAGGGATTTCTATATTGCTCAGGTAAAGGAAGAGATCGATTTGAATGATAGAATTAATCGAATTAAAGATTCCAATCAAAGTTTTGAGAGGGCAAATCTAGAGAATGACAAGAAAGCGTCTTATAAGAAGAATATAGACAACGCAATAAAAAACTCAAGTGAAGTTGGATTACCTCTGGATCAATACGTTACGATAATGCAGGCAAGAATAGATAAAATCGATGCAACATTGAATCCAAAAAAATAATATGAAAAAATCACTCGCCATAATAACAATATTCGTGATCCTTGCCATCGGTGGGGCAGTATACTACTGGTACTTCTTTATGCAAAACCCTGTAGTAACAGTTGATAGCGAAGGTAATCCAATATCATCAGGTTTCTCTCCATTCAATAGACCAGGTAATACAATAACACCATCACCAACAGATATAGTAGATACAGATCAGGGTAGTACAACAGAAATAGTAATTGATAATAGCTACAAGCTTCCAAAACTACGTCAGATAAGTACATTCCCAGTAGCAGGTGTAAGTGCTAGTTCAACAGCTAGTTCTTCAATAGCACGATATATAGATAGGGGGACAGGACATGTATACGAGGCAAATACTCTATATCCTGAGATAAAGAAGATATCTAACACAACATTACCTAAGGTATACGAAGCATATGGAAACAAGAATGGTAATTCATTCATAGTTCGATACCTAAAAGGGGACACTGATACAGTATCTAGTTTCTATACCGAACTACGTAGTACTGGTACGAGTACAACAGAAACTCCTTACGAGTTAAAAGGAAAGTATATATCTCCAGATATAAACCAGGTGTCAGTATCTCCAAATGGAGACAAAGTATTTACTTGGAATATTGAGAATGATAGTGGGGTAGGGTATATATCATCATTTGATGAAAAGACTAAGACTAAAGTTACAGGTATTCCATTAACTCAAGTAAATATTGATTGGCCAGAGACAAATACGCTTGTTGTATCAACAAAAGCTTCTGCTATAGCTTCAGGATTTATATACACAATAGATGCAAAGACTGGGGTAATGAAGGGTATATTGAGTAATATACGAGGTCTAACAGGGAAAGTAAGTCATGATTTAACTCGCGTGCTATATACATCAGGTGGTACAAACAATATGATAACTTCAGTATGGAATATTAAAGATGGTAGATCAGAAGAAGTAATATTTAAAACAATATCTGATAAGTGTGTATGGAGTACACTACGAAAGAATGAAGTATATTGTGCTGTACCAACTGATATTCCTGACGCTATGTATCCAGATGATTGGTACAAGGGTTCTGTTTCTTTCGTTGATCAAATATGGCACCTAGATACAAGTACAGGGGAGGTACATCTACTGGCAAACCTGCTAACGCTATCAAACAAGCTAATTGATGCTACAAAACTTACACTAGACCCTAAAGAAGATACGCTATACTTCACAAACAAGAGAGATTTAACACTTTGGGCACTGGATCTAAATCAATAACTAAAGAGGCATATGCTTCTTTATATGTCTTCTAACTACAAGTTCTTGTCCTAGAGTAAATAGACTACTTACTGTCCAGTATATAGCAACTACAGCTGAGACTTGGTATGAGATGAAGAAGATCATAACAGGGAAGATATACTTCATATTCTTCATCATATCCATAGCAGCATTCATATTTGGATTACTTGAACTTCCACCTTGAGGGTTAGCTGATACTGAGTAGTGTAGCTGTAGGAATTGAGCGATTGAAGCAACAACTGAAAGGAAAATACTTCTTACACTAATATCGAAATAGTTTAGGAATGACATATCAATAACAGGAACGTTAACAAAGCTATATAGTTTAGATGCATCTACCATAGGTAATCCTGAGTTTACGAAAATGTGATATAGCGCCCAGATGATAGGGAGTTGTAGGAAAAGAAGGAAGAAACTTGAGAAAGGATTAACTCCTTTTCTCTTGTATAGATCCATAACTTTCAATGCTTGCTGTTGTCTGTCGGGAGTATTCTGCTTAATTAGATTAAGCTCTGGCTCAATCTCCTTCATACGAACCTGAGTAATAACTGACTTCTTAGAAAGAGGGAATAGGATTAGTCTAACGGCTACAGTGAATATAATTACAGCAAATCCAGCATCAAGCCAAGGGAAAGTATCAAAAAGGAAGATGAGACCATTATAAAGTGGATCAAAGATGAACGTATGATATATATATGAGAACATGTGACTATTCTACTTTAAAAGTAGTGATTTAACAAAGATTTTACCTACCTCTATACCCAAATTATCGAAACTAACCTTATCCACTCCTGGCTTAAGGATAATAACAACATCAAAGCCTTGTTTTATACTCATTTTTGAAACTATAGAATACACTCTTCTCCTTAGAAGGTTTCTCTCTGTAGCAAGCTTAGCAACCTTCTTAGGAACAGATACTGATATATGGGTGGGTAGGGTGGTCTGTATAGCACGAACAATCAAAAAAGGACCATGAAATGATTGTCCTTTTTCAATTACTTGTTTGAATGCCTTAGTTGATAGTCTCTTTGACTTTGGCAACATATAGTATTAACTAAACAGCGATCTTCTTTCGTCCAATAGAACGACGACGCTTCAAAACTCTACGGCCTGTAGCAGATTTAGATCTAACTAGGAATCCGTGTGTCTTTGCTCTCTTTCTTGTCTTTGGTTTGTATGTAAATGACATAGTAAAAGTAGTATATATTATAATCCACAACTTATCAACATTTTTATCTACATTCCGCAAGTTCTATCTTTTTCAAATGAGTATATACTTGTTGTATGAAAGATCATACAGAACTATGGGAAAAAGCATTAATTGATATAGAACTGGCTGTTTCTAAGGCAAATTTTTCAACTTGGTTTAATGGAACATACATAATCAAGACTGAAGAGGGAATAATATTTCTAGGAGTACCTAATTCATTCATACAAGAGTGGTTGTTTAAGAAATTTCACAATACAATACTCAAAACTCTAAGACAATTGAATGATCAGGTGAGAGGACTTGAGTATGTGATAGTTAAAGAAGGGGATAGGAAGAAGGAAGCTGAAAAGAAGCCTCAGGTTAGCCCTACTATATCAATGCCTCTTAATGACTTCTACGTAAACAAGGATGATAATCTTAACCCTAGGTATGTATTTGATTCATTTGTCGTAGGACCATTCAATGAACTAGCTCACGCTGCATCAAAGTCAGTGATAAAGAACCCTGGATCTACATATAACCCTCTATTTATCTACGGAAATACAGGCCACGGTAAGACACACCTAATACAGGCAATAGGTAATCACATAAAGAAGGATTTTCCTCAGAAAAAAGTCTTCTATCTAACCTCAGAAAGGTTTGGAACTGAGTATTTTGCTTCACTTCAATCAAATACTACACAGAAGTTTAAGGATAAATACAGAAAATATGACGTTATCATCATGGATGATATCCAATTCTTCGCAAACAAGGAGAAATTCCAAGAAGAACTCTTCCACCTATTCGAAACTTTCTATCAAACCAACAGACAACTAGTGTTTTCTTCAGATAAACACCCAAACTTCATCCCAGGACTAGAAGATAGACTTAAGTCTAGATTCAATCAGGGTATGATAATAGACATACCAGCCCCTGATCATGAGTCTAGAATAGCGATCATCAAGGCAAAGAGCTTGTTGAGCAATATAGACCTAAAAACTGATGTATTGGACTTCCTTGCAGCTAGTGTAGAGAGTAATGTACGAGAGCTAGAAGGGGTAGTTAATGCAATAGTATGCCAAACTCAACTTAAGAACCGTCCATTGTCTCTACTTGAGATAAAGAACCTAATAAAGAACAATACAAAGCCTAAGAAGAACATATCTATAAAGGATGTAATGAAGCTAATAGCTAACTTCTATAACGTAGATGAAGAAAGCCTATACGACAAAACAAGAAAGAAAGAGGTGGTAAAGCCTCGACAGGTGATAATGTACATCCTAAGAGAGGATTTCAATGTGTCATTCCCATCAATAGGGGACAAGATGGGTGGTCGAGACCATACAACCGTTATCCATTCATGTAACAAAGTTAAGGAAGATCTTAAGACTGATACCACTCTAATGGAGGAAATCAGTCAAATTAGAGCAATGATGTAAAATAACTTGTGGATAACTGTAGGATAAGTATGCTTGTAATGTGGATAAAAAGGAGTAAAACTAGGAGATAGGGGATATTTAAAAAGTTGTTTAGAGTTATCAAAAAGATATCAACAGTTTGAGAGGGAAATATATGGCTCTAAACAAAGATAATATTGAGATATCCCCATATCCACAGCCATAATAGTAGTATTAAATATTTATATAAAAAAGAAAGAATATATGAGAATAGAATGTGCACAAGAAAAAATAAAAGAAGCTGTAGGGTTTACAGATAGGATTGCACAGAAGCATGCAACCCTACCAGTTCTATCTTGTCTTCTATTTGATGCTACTGTAAAAAACACCCTTACTATCAAATCCACAAACCTAGATCTGGGTATAGAAGTTTCAATACCAGTTAAAACAGTGGAAGAGGGTATTGTTGCTATACCAAGTAGTATAATCAATTCATTTTTAAATAACGCTGTAAGTGATGATAAAGGGGTAGTACTAGAAACCGTACAAGGTAACTTAAAAATCAACACCACACGCAATTCTGGACTAATTAAGCTACAACCACACGAGGATTTCCCAAGTATTCCTAAGGTATCAACAGAGAACATCTTCTCTCTTAATGCATTAGAGTTTGTTAAAGGATTAAAATCTGTTTGGTATAGCTCATCAGTTTCAAGTATCAAACCAGAACTATCAAGTGTGTATGTGTACTGTGATGGAGATTTTGTAATATTCGTAGCTACAGACTCATTTAGACTAGCAGAGAAGAAGGTAAAGATTAAAAAGACAAAGGACTTCGGACAAATACTAATACCTTACAAGAACATACCAGATATAATCAAAGTATTAGAATCAATTAACGATGAGGTAGATATAAGTTTAGATAAGAATCAGATATCATTTAGCTATAAAGGAGTATATCTAATCTCTAGAGTTATAGATGGAGTATTCCCAGACTACAAACAAATAATACCCAAAGTAAGTACTACAGAAGTTATTGTTCTTAAACAAGATTTAGTTAATACACTAAAACTATCAAATGTATTTTCTGATAAGTTCAATCAAATTAACATTAAGATTGATCCACAAACAAAGAAGTGTCATCTAAAAACAAAAAATAATGATATAGGTGAGAATATAACAATACTAGATTCAGCTATAACAGGGGAGGCAATAGATATAAACTTCAATCATAAATACATTACAGACTGTCTACAATCAATAGATTCAGATAGTGTGTGTTTAGCGTTTAACGGCCTAAATAAGCCAGTTATAGTAACTCCAGTATCAGATACATCTTTTAGATATATAGTGATGCCAATGAATAGATAGTATGAAAGAGATATCAAACTTCTTTGATAAGTTTAAAAATAATGCTTTAAAAGAGTTAAATAAGAGAGATAGTATAGTTAGTATAATTAACAAATACACAAAAGCAGGGATAGAGATAAAAGATATAGTAATTAAAAACTCTGTAATTACAGTGAAAGCTAATAGTAGTTTGAAGAATGAAATCTTTCTAAAGAAGAAGACAATAATAGAAAAGTTAAAGAGTGATATCAGCTTAACTATAATAGATATTAATTAACAATAAAATCTATACTCGCTTCACCTCTGTTGTAGACTGTATCGTATGATATAACCTTTATAATATTATTTCTCTCAATCCCTAGAACGTCATGAGGAATAAAACTTAATGTCTTAGGATCAATTGAATTTGAAGTTATATACTTACCATTAATATATAACTCAGACTTCTTAAGAGGGTATTTACTTGAGTTTGTTACAGTTACTACTATTCTGCTATTCCTATCAAAACCAGAATCCTGTTTTGGTATTGATATATTAAGTTTGGGTGAGCTATCAATAGTGTGAACATCATCAAATGCAGTAGGCTTAGCAGCAACCATTCCTTCCTTAAAATCAGGATTACTTAACTTCCAATTATCAAACCATTTACGTACACCATATTCCCAGTTCTCATACTGTGAATCAAGTTTAGGATCTTTTGGTATATCTCCATTTATATTCTTCTTATCAATCCAATGAAGAATAGAATGAACAGCAGGAGTAACAATATCAACCCTAGTCTCTGGTGGGGTAAGGTCAGTAGCAAGTTTTCCTGATATCCTATCAATCTGATATGACTCACCACCTTGCCATATACCACGCAATACAGGTTTTAAGTCATCAGGTGTAGGTTCTGGCTTCTTGAAACTCTCTTTAGGTAAATCATCGTTAATCTCTGCCATAAACGCAGCCCATACCGGAGTAATGATAGTTCCTGCAACCTTCTTGTCCATCGCTGTATTGTCATTTTTACCAGCCCAAGCACCAACAACTAGGTTTGGTGTATATCCAGCAATCCATACATCACGGAAATCGTTTGTAGTTCCTGTCTTTGTAGCAATCTGTCTATGTAGACCATCAACAGCATTTGTAACAGACTCAAGTCTAACTGTTGGATCTGATAGTATGTCAGATATCTGTCTTGCAGCTTGAACGGTAATAGCTTGTGTCTGATTGTAACCAGCTTCTTCTAGTATATTACCCTTACTATCCTCAACCTTTAGAATTGAACGATACGGATTTCTGAGTCCATCGTTAGCAAACACACCATATGCACTAGTTAGCTCAAGTAGAGAAACCTCTCCACCTCCAAGAACTAGAGTTAATCCGTACCTATTAGGATCTGTAAGACTCGTAATACCCATAGCCTCAGCTGTTCTAATTGAATCTGCAATTCCGGCTAAGTACAAAGTTTTAACTGCAGGTATGTTTCTAGAATGAGCCAATGCTTTTCTCATAGATTCAGGACCCTCGTATAGATCATCATAGTTAACAGGGGAGTAGCAAACTTTAATATCATCTTTAGGATCCTTAGGTTTTCCCTCAGGGGTACACTCAGAAGAGAACTCAGTCTTAACATCAAAGAGAATAGTCTCTGGAGTATATCCCTTCATAAATGCAGCTGCATATACGAATGGCTTAAATGTAGAACCTGGCTGTCTGTATGCTGTAGCAATGTTGAAATTACCATAACCTTTTTCGTAATAGTTTCTAGAACCAACCATTGTTAGTATGTCCCCAGTCTTAGGATCTATAGCAACCATTGCAGTGTTACTTGCATTGAATGATTTCTCTAGTGTTGGAGCAAAGTTAGATATGACTTTTTCAGCCTTCTCCTGCATCTTGTAATCTAGTGTAGTAGTAACTTTCAATCCTCCTTCTTCAACCATAGACTCACCATACTTATTAATCAAATACTCCCTAACATACAACGAGAAGTGAGGAGCACGAATACCAGTAGTATTTTTCTCAAGGAAAGTAACAGTCTCCTTCATTGCAGCATCACGTTCATCAGAAGTTATATAACCATTCTTTTCCATTTGAGTTAGAACAAGATTCTTTCTGTTATCAAGCTTGTCCTTGTTAGCTCCATATGGAGAGTAGTATGTAGGAGCTTGAGGAATAGCGGCAATGTAAGCAGCTTCAGCTAAAGTGACGTCCTTAGCAGACTTACCAAAGAATGTCTTACTAGCTTCTTCTACTCCGTATATACTTCCACCGTACGGATTTTCGTTCAGGTATGTGTATAAAATCTGATCCTTAGTTAATACCTTCTCAATCTTTATAGCCAATACCCACTCCTTAATCTTTCTGGTAATTGTCTTGTCCTTGGTCAACACTGAGTTTTTTATAACCTGCTGAGTGATAGTAGAACCTCCCTGAAGGTTACCAGATCCTGGAGTTAGGTTAGACAGTACTGCACGTAATATAGCAGTAGGTTTAATACCTTTGTGGGTATAGAACTCAGCATCCTCTATCGATACACTAGCTTCTTTAATCATCTGCGATATATCCTCAAAAGGAATGATTGTTCTACGAGCATCTGTATGCACATCGTAAAGCAATATCTCACCAGTTCTGTCGTATATCTTTGTAGATTGTGCAACCTTTCTTTCCTCAAAAGCACTCAAATCAGGTATATCAAGGCTTGAGAACCAGATGATAAAGACACTCGCGGACATTAAACCGAAAGAAATTGATAATACTAGTAATGGCTTTATGATTCTCCACTTAAGGGAATTAAAAAAACTTTTAGTTCTGCTCATTTAGAAATTTTATCATAAATATGGTACATTACATAGTAATATAACTTAAATATTATGTTTAATTTTAATTCCAAAATTGATGTCATAACTGAAGAAAAAGCCATAGACAACGTACTTTCTCGCGGGGTAGAGGCAATATTTCCAAACAAAGATTTCCTAAAGAGTAAAATGATGAAAGGAGAGAGACTCTCTTTCTACCTAGGAGTAGATCCAACAGGAAAAACATTACATCTTGGACATGCAATACCACTTAAGAAGCTAGGACAGTTACAGAAATTGGGACATAAAATAATATTCCTGATTGGAGACTTTACTGCAATGATAGGGGACCCTACAGACAAGAGTGCTACAAGAAAGAAACTTACTAGAGAAGAAGTATTGAATAACTGTAAGGAATATCAAAAGCAAGCATCAAACTTCATCTCATTTAAGGGAAGTAACAAAGCAGAATTGAAGTTTAACTCTACTTGGCTATCAAAGATGAATTTCAATGATGTACTAGAACTTACATCACTAATGACTGTAGACCAGATGCTAAAGAGAGATATGTTTGCAAAGAGAGTGGAGGAGAACAAACCAATATACATACACGAGTTCTTGTACCCACTAATGCAAGGATATGATTCCGTAGCTATGGATGTAGATGGAGAGGTTGGAGGAAATGATCAAACATTCAACATGCTTACAGGTAGAGATCTACTAAAGACAATTAAGAACAAAGAAAAGTTTGTGATAGCAAGCAAGCTGCTTACTGATTCATCTGGAAAGAAGATGGGTAAGACAGAGGGGAACATGGTAAGTCTAGATCAGAGCCCAGAAGATATGTTCGGTAAGGTTATGAGTTGGAGTGATGAGCTAATAGCTCCTGGATTTGAGATAGTTACTGATATAAGTATGGAGGAGATAGAGAAGATAAAGAACGAAATACAATCAGGAGCAAATCCAAAAGACTTCAAGATTACTCTAGCAAAGAAAGTAGTGGCTATGGTACATGGAGAAGAAGAGGCAAACAAAGCAGAACAAAACTTTATAAAAACTTTTTCAAAAGGAGAGATACCAGAAGATATACAGACAATTGAAATACAAAAAGATATTCAATTGAGAGAAGCTTTAGTTAAAGAGGGGATAGTAAGCTCAAACTCTGACTGGAAGAGACTAATAGATGGTAAGGCAGTAACACACGCAGGTACAGATGAGGTTATAGAGGATGCATATGTAAAGCTTGATAAAGACAGTACTCTAAGGATTGGTAAGAAGAGGTTTGTTAAGGTAATAGTTAAGTAAATGATGTAGTCGATTATGGTCAAGAAAATTATTAAAATTCTAGCCCTGAGCATTGCTGGCTTTGTTGCGGTCGTTGTCATCATTATCTACTTATTAGTTAATGGAATGTGTGGGGATGAAGTAATTGGAGAGTATATTTCTCCTGATTCAAAACACGTAATTAATTACTTCGTAAGGGATTGTGGCGCGACAACAGGTTTTGCCAACAATATCGAAATTGATGGTAACCTAATTCTTCTTGCTGAACCAAATGATGGAAATCTTTCGTCACCTTTCCAAATTACCTGGAATGACAACAATAAAGTATCTATCAAGGTTGCTACAAATACTAATAGCTTCAGAATCTACACAAAGCCAATTAATCAATACAAAAATATTCAGATTGATTTGGATCAAAAGATTATTGATAATTATCAAAGATCTGTAAAGGCAACAGTTAAATAAAGAAAAAGCCGGTAGTACCGGCTTTTTACTATTCCTCAAATCTATCCTTAAAAGGATCTACTTCCTCATCGTCAGGAACTTCATCATCCCCGTCTTCATCATCAGAAATAGCATCACCAATTATAATTTCAGGATCAATAACTTTGTCTTCGTCGTCTAAAAGTATCTCTTTAGTTTCATCTTTCTCTTTTTCCTCAGTATCGCTCGATACAACTTTTTTTGTTTTTGGCATTTGAATCTTATTTATCTAATAATTGATAAGATTTCATATTTGTAACAAAACTATAAGATTTTTGCAAATTAAATCACCTGTGGAAAAGATTATACTAGGTTTTTAACATGAGCTTGGCATGTAAGAGCAACAGCAATTGCATCATATTCATCATCCAATGCATTCTTTTTAATGCTGCCAGTCTTCAATTTAAGTAATAGAGGAATCATCTTAATGATTTGAGTCTTGTCACTTCCTCCATGACCAGTTATAGCTAGTTTAATTTGTGGTGGACTGTATTCGTATATAGGAATGTCCATCAAACTTGCTTCGTAGGATATGACCCCACGAGCCTCAGCTACCTTCATTGCAGTCTTCTGATTCTTTGTTATGAACAACGACTCAATAGCCATTACATGAGGCTCATATTCTTTAATTATATAGTTTAATCTCTGTCCAATCTCTTTTAAACGCGTATGGAATGTATCTTTAGCGTCTGTGCTAAAGCACTCTGAGTGTAATAGGGTATTACCCTCAATTATTGATATACCAACTCTATCGTATCCTGGATCGATTCCTAGAATTTTCATATTTGTATTATACGATAAATGAAATTAAAAAGGGCAGCCCGCGCTGGACTGCCCTTGGCACGATAACCGGTAGCCTGAACCTTGAATGCAATTATGCCGGCGGAACGTTTTACCCAACGAACGCCGATCGGATCAGTATTAATGTGCCACTAATATTATATACCCCTACTCAGCATTAGTATACACTTCCTGCACCTCGTCATTCTCCTCTAGAGCCTCCACAAGAGCATGTAGGCTCTCTATATCAGTATCCTCAAGTGGCATAGTCATATTAGGAACCATTCCATCTGGACCCTTAGTGAATGCCCATGATGCACTTCCTTGAGCAGCTAGCTCACTACCATTCTTAACCAAGATAGCTCTAACTTCCTGAGCTGCTTTGTTTTTGTTATCAGTAAGGGCTTCGATTAGTATAGCTACACCACCTGGACCATACGCTTCGTATACAACGTGTTCCATCGCTGCACTGTTATCAGTCGTAGCCTTCTTGATAGCTCTATCTATAGTGTCATTAGGCATGTTCTCTTTCTTTGCCTTCTCTATAGCTAAAGCCAGTCCTGGAGACTTTAAATTACCTCCAGCTTTCTTAGCTTCAACAGTAATATATCTAACCAACTTACCGAATATCTTACTCTTCTGCCCATCATTCTTTGCCTTCTGATGTTTAATTTTTGAAAATTTATTATGTCCTGACATATATTTATATTATTTCACAATATTATCTTAATCCTCCCTAATCTTCAAATGCCCATACGCCTTACTAGTCACCGATCTACCTCTAGGTGTTCTCTCAAGTAGTCCTAGTTGTATCAAATATGGTTCATACACTTCCTCAATAGTTGCTTGTTCCTCTGATAGGGCAGCGGCGATAGTGTTAAGTCCTACCGGACCACCACCAAACTTATCAATCATAGTTTTTAATATATCTCTATCTGCACCATTAAGTCCTAGTTCATCAACACCAAGCATTTTCAATGCTTTCTCTACGATCTCTTTAGTAAGAGCACTCTTCTCAATCTGAGCATAGTCACGACATCTCTTTAGGAAATAGTTTGCAGTACGTGGAGTAAATCTACTTCTATCAGCTATAGCATGTATAGCATCAGGATGAATATCAATATCTAGAATCTTTGCAGATCTCTTGATAATCTCACCAATTTCTTCTTTGGTATAGAACTCAAGCTTAAAAACTCCTCCAGAAAAACGAGAACGAAGTGGAGAAGATATCATAGCAATACGAGTTGTTGCTGCAATTAAAGTAAATGAAGGAAGTTCAAGTTGTATTGTTCTAGCTGATGGACCCTTACCGATTATAATATCCAGAACTCCGCTTTCCATAGCAGGGTAGAGTACTTCTTCAATTGCTTTGTTTAATCTATGTATCTCATCAATGAAAAGTATATCTCCATGAGATAGGTTAGTAAGTATTGATGCCAAATCCCCAACTTTAAGAATGGCTGGACCAGAAGTTACCTTCATTTGTGCTCCAGTTTCTTTAGCAATGAGGTGAGATAGGGTAGTCTTACCAAGTCCAGGAGGACCGTAGAATAGAATATGCTCAGGAGGATGCTGTCTTTCCTTAGCTGCTGTTAAAAGTATGTGTAAATTGTCCTTAATTGACTGTTGTCCAATGTAATCTGGCCAACGAGAAGGTCTAAGGGTCTGATCAAGATACCCAGTATCATTACCTCTATCTTTAACCCCCTTATTGTCTCCTGATTTTTCTTTACTTGACATAATTATTAATCTATGCTAAGCTATTGGTACAGTCAATTTGATGGTAAGTATAGCCCCTTTACAGCTGATAATCGGATTCATAATTCTCTAAACAATATACCTTGTTTGCTCAAGGCATCTGATGTACTTTTGAGGACATTCTGGTTATACACCTTGTGTGTATATACTGGGGTTATCCTTGGCAGTACGTTTAACTTTTGGTGATCTCATTGAAAGTATTGTTTAGAGAATTATACATCTGATTTCTCGAAGATCTACACATAATATTACCTTTCTAATTACTTAAATTCAATTGACAGTCAATTTCTTTTGCTTCGTAACTAGTCTTGTATAGTGATAACACGCTCAAGTTCTGGTAGGGAGGTAATTCCTTTTAATACTTTTATAATTCCATCCTGTTTTAGAGTTAAAATCCCCTGTGGGGCAGCAGCTTTCTCAAGTTCAGCTTCACTCGGATTCATTTCAACTACTGAGTTAACCTCAGGACTAATTTTCATACCTTCATATATACCAATTCTGCCTTTGTATCCTGTGTGATTACATTTTTCACACTCTCCAGCGATATATACAGTATTAACTCCACTAGGTATCTCACTTTTGTCAAAGATGCTTTCTGTTACCTTGTCTATCTCTGCCTTAATCATGCCGTCTATGGCCACTGGTTTCTTACAGTGCTCACATAGCTTACGAACAAGTCTCTGTGCAAGTACTATGTTGATAGCGGAACTCATAATCTTTGAATTAATTCCAAGATCAATCAATCTAGGGAAAGAACCAGCAGCACTGTTGGTGTGTAGGGTAGAGAATACTAAGTGACCTGTAAGAGCAGAGTTAACAGCAATAGCTGCTGTCTCGCTATCTCTAATCTCACCAACCATAATTATGTCTGGATCTTGTCTAAGTGCAGAACGAAGACCGTCTAGGAATGTATACCCCTTGTCATTAGTCTGTGTCTGAACAATTCCTGGTAGATGGTACTCGATAGGATCCTCAATTGTAATTATCTTAACACTAGGATTATGAACTTTCTTTAGGAAGGCATATAGAGTAGTGGTCTTACCAGATCCTGTAGGACCAGTTGTAAGCAACATTCCATTAGGTTTTTCAATTTCTTTAAGAATAACTGAAAGAAGTTTTGGAGGTATACCAAGTTCCTCAAGTGGAACACCAATAGATTTAGGATTTAGAATACGCATAACTATAGATTCATTGTAAGCACCAGGAAGAACTGATGTGCGTATTTCTATATCTGTATCCTTTATATGTACACTAAAGCGACCGTCTTGAGAGTCTTTTTTTATATTAAGCTTCAGTCCTGATAGCAGTTTGATTCTTGAAAGTAGGAGAGAGAATGTATCCTTGTCGAAATCGACAACCTTTACAAGCACACCATCAAGACGATACCTGAGAGTAATATATGCCTCTTCAGGCTCAATGTGTACATCAGATGCACCCATTGATAGGGCACCAGCAAGTATAGTTTCTAGAATTCTAGAAACTCTATAGCTCTTCTTCATCGCAAGTGTCTCGTTGATAATCGAAGCAATGCTTGGAAGACTATTAGCTTTGTCTATAACCTCATTTAGCTCCTCACTAGATATCTGAAGTGACCCAGCCTTACTCTCATATGCAAAAGATAGATCCTTATACGCACTCCAAGCTTTCTCTAAACTCTGAGTAGAGCAGATGTGTAGAGTAGGTATGTATCCCTTACTCTCTAAGTCAGATATAACCTCTTTAACTTTAATATCATCAGGATTACGAGCCGCAACCTTTATCTTCTTATCAACCAAAGCAAAAGCTACAACCTTGTTTTCTCTTGCTGTCTTTTCATCAATCAAACGAAGAGCATCAGTACTAATTAGGGTAATGGTTAGATCCACATACCCAACGTTATATTTAGCAGAAAGGAATTGAACAATTTCTTCTTCCTCTCTTTTCAATAGATCACTTACTTTTCTATTCTGTTTGTCTTCATCAAATTCGATCATATGTAAATATTATATCCTACATGCTAATTTTGAATGCTATTGACTATATCTACAAATATGATATAATATATACAGAATGAAACACATCGCTTTGCTCCTCTCAATTCTCACCATGTTGGTCAGTGGATGCGGAAGCATCCATTATTCCCACAAGACGTGGGATAGCCCACTTATCGGCGTCGGGCAGTCCCAAGTGCAGTCGTCTGGGAATTACCACCACTCTTCCTTAACTCTTGGTGGAATTACCAAGACACACACGGAGGTTCCGACTAAGGATTACGTAGTCGGTGATTACTACGGGAAACCAATTCTCGTCACTGTTCCTGGTTACACTAACTCAGTCAAGTGGACCAACCACTGGAACAATCCAATTTTTCTAGAAAACGCTCCCATCACATATCCCACGGGCACCATCTATGGTAACCCACCAGGGATACGTAGAATACAGGGAGCAGTTCAGAAAAGAAAATAGCTCCCACAATCGAAAACCGGCACCTCTTACGAGAGACTGCCGGTTTTGTACTGTCTGTGATATATTTTAAATATGAAGACAATCATAACCAACTCACTTACTGAGACACAAACACTAGCAGGAGAGTGGTTGAAGTCATTACCAGAAGATACTGCCGAAGCAGTGATACTTGGGCTATATGGAAACTTGGGATCAGGGAAAACTACATTTACACAATGCTTAGGAAAAGAATTAGGAGTTGAAGAGACAATGACTAGTCCAACATTTGTAATACAGAAGATATATGAGACTAAGCATAACCATTTCAAGAGATTAATACATATAGATGCATATAGACTAAACTCGGCAAAGGAACTACAGGTACTAAACTTCGAAGAGTTGGTTGATAACAAAAACAATTTGATAGTAATTGAATGGCCAGAGAATGTTAAAGAAATATTACCTGATAATCACATAAAGATATATTGTGATTTCGTAGATGAGACAAAGAGACAATTTAAGGTAGAATAGATATATGTCTAAACGACTAGTACTACTAGATTCACATGCAATACTCCATAGGGCATACCACGCTCTACCTGATTTCGTATCCGCAAAAGGAGAACCAACAGGAGCACTGTATGGTCTTACAACAATGCTCATAAAAATAATTGATGAGCTAAAGCCAGACTATATCGTAGCCTGCTATGACTTACCAGGACCAACATTTAGAAACGATGCATACAAAGACTACAAGGCTGGAAGAGTAAAGGCTGACGATGATCTAGTGTCACAAATGAAGAGATCGAGAGATGTATTCAAAGGATTCAATATCCCAATATATGACAAACCAGGATTTGAAGCTGATGATATGCTTGGAACAATTGTAGAAAAGATGAAGGATGTAGAAGACATAGACATTGTCATTGCTTCTGGAGATATGGATACGTTACAACTTGTAACAGGTAAAAAAGTACAAGTATATACCTTAAAGAAGGGTATAAAGGATACAATTATATACGATGAAAAAGGAGTAAAGGAGAGATATGGATTTGGACCATTGCTACTCCCAGACTACAAGGGCCTTCGCGGAGATCCGTCTGATAACATAATAGGTATAAAGGGGATTGGAGAAAAAACAGCAACAATATTAATTACTGAATTCGGAAGTGTAGAAGAAATATATACAGCACTTGAGAAGAAAGGGGGAGAAGAGAAGTTTAAGAAGGTTGGAATAACAGAGAGAATTATAACCCTATTAAAAGAGGGAAAAGAAGAAGCGGAGTTTAGTAAGATGCTGGCAACAATTAGGAGAGATGCTCCAATAGACTTTGTACTACCTGAGAACTTTAAAGAGAGTCTAGACCTAGTAAAACTCGCTGACCTATTCACTGAACTAGATTTTAGAACCCTGCTATCAAGACTAAATAACGTACTAGGTAATGAAGCAGAGATAGCTAAAGAACAAGAGAAGAAGAAAGAGAGAGAAGAACAAGAGGTGGATCAAAAAGAACTTAATATGACTGCAATTGCATTGTGGGTATTAAATTCAAACATATCGGATCCAAAAGTTGACGATATACTAAACTTTACAAAAACAGATAGTTTTAAAACTGCAAAAGAAACAATATTTAATGAGCTTGAAAAGAGGGGATTAGATAAGGTATACAAGAATATTGAAGAACCACTAATTCCGATAATAGAGAAGATGGATAACAGGGGAGTAAAGATAGATACAGGTTTTCTCAATAACCTATCAAAAACATATCATGAAGAATTAACAAAACTAGAGAAGAAAATCTGGGAATATTCTGGTGTTGAATTTAATATAAACTCACCTAAGCAATTAGGAGAGATTATCTTTGATAAGATGGGACTTACAGCAAAAGGATTGAAGAAAACAACAGGAGGAGCTAGATCAACTAAAGAATCTGAGTTAGAGAAATTAAGAGACGCCCACCCAATGATCCCACTACTCTTTGAATATAGAGAGCTACAGAAATTGCTATCAACATATATAGATACAATACCAAGTTTGGTTGATAAGGATGGAAGACTACATGCTCACTTTATGCAGGCGGGTACTACAACTGGCCGTATGTCTTCACAAGGACCAAACTTACAGAATATACCCACAAAGACAGAACTAGGAAGGGCAATACGAAAGGCTTTTGTTGCTGAAAAGGGATTTGTACTAGCATCACTAGACTACTCTCAAATAGAGTTAAGGATAGCGGCATTCCTATCTGGAGATGAAAAACTAATTGAAATATTTACAAAAGGAGATGATGTACATACAGCTGTAGCATCAGAAGTATTTGAAGTGTCACTTGATAAGGTGGATAAAGAGATGAGAAGAAAGGCTAAGATAATAAACTTCGGAATACTTTACGGTATGGGAGTAAATGCATTACGTACAAATCTAGGAGAGGGAGTAGAGCGTGCTGAAGCACAGAAGTTCTATAACGATTACTTTGAGAAATTTAAAGGATTAGCACAGTATCTAGATCATACAAAAGCCGAAGCAAAGAGAAATGGATATACAGAAACATTCTTTGGAAGAAGAAGATATTTTGAAGGTATAGATTCTAAAGTTCCATTCATAAAAGCAATGGCAGAACGCATGGCAATCAATGCACCAATACAAGGAACTAATGCTGATATTGTTAAGATCGCAATGAAGAAGATTGATGAGTATATAGATAGTAATAACTTACAGGATAAGGTGTATCTAATACTACAAGTTCATGATGAATTGGTGTATGAGATTAAACAGAATATTGCTGAAGAAGTAGCGGGGGAGATAAAGAAGATAATGGAAAATGTTATAGATCCAAAGGATATAAAGGGAATACGATGTGTTGCTAATTCAGTTATTGGTAATAACTGGGGAGAGTTGAAATAACATGATCTACCTATACCACGGAACAGACATAGATAAAGCTCGCGTTAAAGCTCACGATTTAATCTCTTCTCTACAAAAGAAGAAGCCAGACGCTTCGTTCTTTAAGATGGACTCAGAGAACTTTAATGAATCAATATTAAGTGAATACATAGAAAGCCAAGGATTGTTCTCTAATAAGTATATAGTTTTTCTAGATAGAATATCCGAGAACAAGGATAATAAAGAAATATTAATATCTAATATAGATGAGATAAAGGAATCAGGGAATATATTCATAATACTTGAAGGTAAGTTGGATAAAGCAACAGCTACAAAGATAGAGAAGAAGTCTGAAAAATTTGTGGTATTTCAAATTGAGGAAGAGGCTAAACCAGTATTTAATGCATTTGCATTAGCAGACGCATTCGGTAAAAGAAACAAGAAAGAAGCCTGGTTTCTATACAGAAAATCTGTAGATAAAGGAGAAGCACCAGAAGCACTACATGGAATGATATTTTGGAAAGTTAAATCAATGCTCCTATCTGGATTTGGAGGATGGAGTGAAAGTGAATTAAAAAAAACACTGCATGAACTAATTCTAATCTATCACGACGCAAGAAGAGGGAAGCATGATCTAGAGACGAGACTTGAGAGATATTTGTTGGAGAAATAAAACAATTCCACATTTGACGTTATCTAATGTGGAATATATTACCTTGCTGTGAGTATGATGGTAATACCAGAGAGAACGAGACCGATCAGGCTGATTCTCGAAAGCAACCCTATTGTATTAAGCGTGTTTTGAGACATGCCGCCATAAAACACCATCAAGGCGAATAATATGCATGATGCTGCACACAACATTATGGTAAACATACACACACGCCTGATTACTGCCAAATACATCCTTCGGTGTCTGTGCCTTTGCATAATTTACCTCCTAATAACAGGCTATCACTTGTATCACAAAATGTACATATTTTACTTTTCATCCTAATCTTGTAATACTATACCCACATGATTAAGCTAGAAGAAACAATTAGTTACCTAAGAGGTAATTACATACCATTTACTGAAGCAAACTTAAGTATTGCTAGCTCCTCAGTGCTATACGGAATGAGTATATATACAGTATTTAATGTAATTTCAAAAGATTCACAGCTATACACCTTCAGACTTAAGGATCACTATAACCGACTATGTAATTCAAGTAGAATTATGGGAATGACAGATTTTGATAAGTTCATTACCTACTCATTATTTGAAGAAAAAGTTAAAGAGTTATTGTCTAGAAATAATATAAAGGAAAACACATTAGTTCGTGTGGCATACTTTATAGATGAGAATGCTATAGGTACAAAAATTAATGGATTAAAGACAGAGATGTCTATGTACGTTCTACCCGCAAAACCATTCTATGGAAAAGATGCGATTGATACATGTATATCATCTTGGATACGAGTGGCTGATAACATGATTCCACCTAGAGCAAAGGTGAATGGTAGTTACGCTAATGCATGCTTGATGAAGAATGAAGCATTACTAAAGAGTTTCGATGAGGCTATAGCTATAAACAGCGCAGGGTATATCTCTGAAGCAACAGTAGCTAATATATTTATCGTTAAAGATGGAAAGCTATACACCCCAGATACTAATAGTGATATTTTAGAAGGTATTACAAGAAATACAGTTATAGCTATAGCCAAACATCTTAATATTGATTGTGTAGAAGGAAAGATTACAAAGGAAGAGTTGTATGGAGCAGATGAAATATTTCTCTCTGGAAGTTCAGCAAATATTGTTTCTGTTAAGAGCGTGGATAGGAGAGAGATTCCAAAGAATGATGTTACAAAACTAATCTCAAGTAGTTATGAGAAGGTTAGGATGGGGGAGGTGGTGTTGGAGCAGGAGTGGTGCGTAAAAATACTGTAGATATTATTTTTATTTGAAAATGTATTGGTTAGCGGCAAATTCTTTGCCCTTTGAAATCTAAGGAAACAAAAAAACCTCGCATCAGACGAAGCGCGAGGCTTTCTGTCGGTACGAGGCGTGGCCGTTCATGACCCTTCGAAAAATGGATACAGACCTGGCTTTTTCAGATCGATCCGCTCGAGCTCCTCACGCGTAGCAACGATGAGTGTAGCTTGTGGCGAGTAGTCCTGCTTGGAAAGCCAGAACGTGTAGCGCATTGGCATACCCTCGCGACTGAGCCCCGGGCGACTGACTTGGGAATTCTCACAACCAGCGAACATCCCGTCCGAATTGAACGGGTCGTCATTACGGGTCGGATCAAAGTCGCCGTAGTGGAAGCTGAATCTGAGATCACTACCCATCACATGAAGAATTTGGCCGAGATGAGTCGTGCCGTTGCTACTCTTCATACTACCGACACCGTGTCCGGCGGCGCTGATCTCGTCAGCGGTATATCCCTCGCGATCCGCCACGAGTGAGAGGCAGACTTCCTTCGTTATCTCCCCGGACGACTCGATGAGGAACGCCAACACTCGCTTTGAGAGCTCGGTTCCATTCTTGGCATTGAAGATCATGTATCTCAACGCCGATATCTGCTTGGGTGTAAACATCTAAAAATCCTCCTTTCAATATACTATTTAATCTAGGCTGAGTGCCTAGATTTTCTTCTACCCTAACATATCTATCTTAATGCGTCAAGAGTAACTTTCAAGTCGCTCTTGAGAACCAATCAAATGATTAATTTTTTCTTTTCTGCTTCTAACGAAATCAGGGATTTCTTTTTGCCCTGAAAAATCAATGCGATTTGGTCGCCAAGCGAAGTGACATCTGAATCATTGACTTTTCCAACGTGGTGCGCCCAGTTGGAATCGAACCAACGACCCACTCCTTAAAAGGGAGTTGCTCTACCAACTGAGCTATGGGCGCAATGGAAAGACTATAACATATTTAAATTAAAGTGGAAGGTCAAACGCTATATATCCAGCTCCAGTAAAGATAAGGGATAGAGATATGATAAAAAGGATAAAATAGTAATTTATACCATTAGTAAACAATGCTTTGTGTTTAATCTTACCAATAAGTCTCTTTCCAAGTATTAGAAGTGCAATAAAAGCAGCAAACTGAGTCATATAACCAATAGCTAGGAGAATACCAATTAACATTTCAAGAATTGCGTATGATTTGTTACCATCTACAGACCTATACTTCTCTCGTCCCCAAAGAAAGAATATAACACCTAGAGTAACTCTTAGAAGTAGAGCAGCAAATCCTGAGAAAGCGAGTAGTGGTGGGAAAAATGAAAACATATTGATATTTGATTAAATTAATATAAAGTAATGATATGGTATCACAAATTAGTATACTACTCCATAACATAAGAAGCACCCATAATGTAGGTGCTATTTTCCGTACAGCTGACGCAACAGGGGTAAATAAGATATATGTATCAGGATATACTCCAGGTCCAGTAGATAGATTTGGTAGAGACAGAAGTGATATATCTAAGGCATCACTGGGAGCAGAAAAAACTGTAGGATGGGAGAGTGTAAGTGACGTGATTGAACTAATTAAAAATCTCAAGAAACAAGGGGTATATATCTGTGGGGTAGAGCAAGACAAGAATTCTATAGACTATAGAAATATTCCTAAAGGAAAGAATATCCTATTAATTCTCGGAAACGAGGTAGATGGAATAGATAGAGAGATATTAGACCTCTGTGATTGTATAGCTGAATTACCAATGCTTGGTGTTAAGGAATCTCTAAATGTATCGGTAACTGCAGGGATAGTGCTTTATAGCCTAATTTAGCGTGTATTGACATCGTATATACAATGTATATACTTAAGTCATGAATACTCAAATATTAAATATTAGAATAGATAAACAAACTAAAGCTGAGGCTCAGAAAGTTGTAGAGAAAATGGGGTTAGATCTCTCATCAGCTGTTAAGCTATTCATTAACAAGATGGTAATGACAGAATCAATACCTTTTGAAGTTAATACCAAGGGAAGACTTAATGATATTAAGTATATTAAGCAGGTTGTTAAAGAAACGAAGCAAGCTGTAGCAAAAGGTAAAAGATACTCTTCTGCTAGGGCAGCACTAAATAGTATTAAATAACTAATGTTGTATGGTGTAACTTATACAAAGAAATTTACTAAAGGATTCAAGAAACTTTTACGTTCAGGCTCTTTTAATAGGTTAAATTTAGAAAAAGTAATTGAGATGATTGCTTCTGGTATAGAATTACCTAAGAAGTATAGAGACCACAATTTAATAGGTGAATGGATTGGATTTAGAGAGTGTCATATTGAATTTGATTTACTCCTAATTTATAAAATTGAATCTAACACCCTTGTGCTTGTAGAAATAGGTACCCACCCTGAGCTATTTGGCTAACACCTGATGCTTTCTACAAAAATGCGTGCCTCTACCACCAACAACAATCCTCTCTATCTTTCCGCCACATCCTTTCTTTAAACAAGGTTTACCAGTTCTTCTGTATGCAGTATGTTTCTCTTGGAATCTACCTCTCTCGCCGTGTATGTTTCTGTAGTCAGACATAGAGTCACCACCAAAATCTATACCCATAGATAGAGTAGAAAGTATTGCTTTGTACAATTGCTTCAATTTCAAATCACCGATCGTACTAACTCTAGACTCAGGATGTATACCAGCACGAATCAAACTCTCATCAGCATATATATTACCAATACCAGCAATGATAGTTTGATCCATCAGTACTAATTTTATCTTCCCATTAGGTTTTATACTAATTTGTTTTTTAAAAACACTAAATGTAAAACTTTTCTCTAGTGGTTCCGGACCAATACCTTTTAGATGAACAGTTTCATTCATTGTTTGAGAGGGAAGTAGAGTAACCTTTGCAAACTTTCTAGTGTCACACAGTTCCATAGTTTTACCATTAGAGAAATTTACAATAAATCTAATATGTTTGTTGAAAGGATCAGTTTTGTTGTAGTCACCATACATAACATGACCAGTCATCTTCATGTGAATTAGTATTGTAAAACCATTAGATAGGTGAATTAAAATATTTTTTGCTCTACGAGTTACTCCCGTTACTTTAGATCCAACTATACTCTTCTTAAAATATTTAAAATACTTTGGGTCCTTTATAGAATCCTTACCATGAAAGTACGGACTATTATACACAGTAGACGCGTCAGTTATAACCAGACCTGTGATAGATCTATCTAATCCCGAAACTGTGGTTTGTACTTCTGGCAATTCTGGCATACAATTCTTATATCACACTTTTACAAAATGAAACACTATAAACATTTTTTGATAGCTTTTTTTGCAGTAGCAGTACTTGGAACACCTTGGATCATATCTGTATATCCAAACAGTACAAAAGTTATAGATAATATATTTAGTTATGTAGGTAATAACTACAGTGCTGTCTTTTTTAAAGAAGGTAAGACAATTGCAGAACTACAAAATAAGTTTGATAAGGCAGACAGAGCTAGAAATCAAAAGGTTAGGATAATGATAGTGCCAGGACATGAGCCTGGATATGGAGGAGCAGAGTATGGAGATGTAAAAGAAAGAGATTTAGCAGTAGAGCTAGCCAATGAATTGAAGTTCTTCCTACAAAATAACTCACACTACGAAGTTTTTGTCTCAAGAGACAAAGACAAATGGAATTCAGATATTGAAAAATTCTTTACAGATAATAGGGATGAAATAATTTCATTTGTAAGTGAGAGTAAGAATGAAATGATACGTTTGGTGAATGATGGGACTATAAAAAAGATTGCAAACGGAGTAATTCATAACACAGCTCCGCAAAATGTAGCAGTTAGACTACACGGAGTTAATAGATGGAATGAGGAAAATAATGTTGATATAGCAATACACATACACTTCAATGACTACCCAAGGAGTAACAGATCAAGTCAGGGTAAGTACACTGGTTTTGCAATATATGTTCCAGAGAGACAGTTCTCAAACAGTACAACAACAAATGCAATTGCTAAAACAGTATTTGATAGGCTGTCGAAATATAATGCAGTAAGTAATCTACCAAAAGAAGATGGTGGGGTTGTGGAGGAACAAGAGTTAATCGCAATTGGATCCTACAACACTCTAGATGTACCTAGTATGTTAATAGAGTACGGATATATTTACGAACCACAATTTACCAATCCAGAAGTAAGACAGTCAACTCTTAAAGATCTAGCATTCCAAACATACCTAGGTATACAAGATTTTTTTGGTAGTGGAAATGATGTATCTCTAGCATACGATACATTAGTATTACCTCATCTATGGAAACAAGATATTACAAAAGGAGTAGAGAACAGAGAAGAGGTATTAGCATTACAAACTGCATTGATCCTTGAAGGAGTATATCCACCAGAGAACAAGACAAAGAATGAATGCCCCAGAACTGGAAAATTTGGTCCATGTACAATCACTGCATTATCAGTATTCCAGGACAAACATGATATAAGGGGGGAGAAAGAGAAGGTGGGAGAGCAGACAAAGAGAATACTAAATAGCCTATACTCTGTTAGTATCAAGTAACTCTTTTGCAATATTAGCATCACTCCAAGGTGTCTTTGTTCCATTAGGACCCATGATATATGGATCAGTTCCTTTGCCAGTTATTAATATAACATCATCAGTCTTTGCATTTTTTATTGCCTCAGCAATTGCTAACTTTCTATCCATAATTATCTTTGGAGTTTTGTTCTGTATACCAAGAGCAACATCTCTAACAATATCATCCGGATTCTCATCATACGGATCCTCATTTGTTAGTATTATTTCACTACAGTATTGTTCAGCAATTTTACCCATCTCCATTCTCTTAGCTTTGTCTCTACCTCCACCAGTACCTCCTAGCACACATATCTTTCTTGTATTAGGAAAAGCATCATATAGCTTTTTAAGAGAGTCAGTCGTATGTGCATAATCAACAACCACCTTGAAATCTTGTCCTGCTTCGATGAATTGAACTCGTCCAGAAACTTCCCTAAATTTAGAAATAGCTTTTCTTGCAATTACTTCGTCTATACCAAGTGAAGTACAAAGAGTAAATGCTGCTTCAACATTGTACATATTAAACTCTCCTAGTAGGGGAGTATCAATCTTGTTTTTAATACCAAATTTTATCTTGTTCTCCGCTTCGTATGACAAGAACTTATCACTCTCTACATCATCCCCATTAGCAACAATAGTTCTAGGTCTCTTACTAGAATTAGCTAACAGTTTAGCTATTTGTAATTTAGCATCTCTATAATTCTCATACGAACCATGCGCATCAATGTGCTCAGGAGAAAGGTTAGTAAACACTAAAGCATCAAGCTCTATCCACTTATGTCTGTAGTTTAGTACACCTTGTGATGTCATTTCGAGTACAACATAATCACACTTTTCAGTCACAGCTTTTCTAATTAAGTTCTGCACGAAGAAACGCCCAGGCATGGACATCTTGTACATATTTGGATTAGATATATTACCAACTTTGTATCTAATCGTATTAGATACTGCAGTCTTGTACCCAGCCTCTTCTAGTATGGCATTTATAATCTCTGTTGTTGTGCTCTTACCTTTGGTTCCAGTAACACCAATAACTTTAATTTTTCTTGATGGAAATCTATTAACAATTGCAGACATCAATGAAATGCCATAGTGATATGTATTGAGTGCGTAATTCGGAGTAATTTTTTTAATTATATTTATCATATTATTTACCTAATACTTTTAATGCCTCACGGATCTTCTCATTTGTCTTAACTATCTCTTTAGGTAATTCTTTCAATGCATCACGAGCTTCATTCTGACTATATCCAAGTGCTTTCAGTGCTTCCAATGCATCATTATCATTCTTCTGTGCTAACTTCATAGCTGACTTAGCTTCTTCTGAATGCGTAAACTTATCAACCTTGTCTTTTAGCTCCATAACTATTTTCTCTGCAACCTTCTTACCAATACCAGATATCTTAACAAGATGAGATGTGTCATCTGTCTGAACTGCAGTCTGTAGAGTCTCTACTGAAGCTGAATTTAATATACCCAAAGCTGTTTTTGGACCAATTCCAGATATGGTAATTAGTAATTCGAAGAAGTTAAGTTCAGAAAGGGAAGAGAATCCATATAGGTCTAGAGCTGTCTCTCTAACTGCCAAATATGTCCAAAATGTAGCTGTCGTATTCTCCTTACCAAGGCTCAATACACTATCAACAGTAGTATATACCTTGTAACCAACACCATTAACATCAAGTACTATGTATTTAGGGTCAATATGCACCAATTTGCCTGTAAGTCTGGATATCATGCATATATCATAGCTGAAACCTTGTCTTTTTTAAAGGTATATGATACTTTTGTTGTACAAACAAATATATGGCTATAACTTCATCAGCAAAAAAGGCTCTAAGAGCAGGGGAGAAGAAGAGAGTATACAACCTTAGAACAAAGGCAGCTATCGACGTTCCTCTAAAGAATTTTAGAAAATTAGTAGTAGAAAAGAAGGTAAAGGAAGCAAAAGCTCTAATACCAACAATTTACAAAGCACTTGATAAGGCAGCAAAGAGAAACTACATTAAGAAGAATACTGCAGCAAGATACAAGTCTAGAGTAATGGCAGCAGCAAAGAAGTTAGGATAAATAGATATCAACAATAAAAGCCCCATAAGAGGGGCTTTTATTGTGCTATAATTCTACTTATGAATTCTTTCAAGAGGTTGTTTGTTATTTTGCTTGTAATATTTTTTACGTCAGTAAATATTACTTATGCAGATATATCTACAGGTCTCATAGGTCACTACACTTTTGATACTACAGATCTTACAACCAATGTTCATGATAGCTCTGGGCAAGGTAATCATGGATTCATAATAGACGGGATGGCTACATCAACCATAGTTGGTCCAGTAGGACAAGCTATGGTGTTTAATGGGGTTGGTTACGTCGAGTTGACGAATAGTGTCTCAGATTTTGATTTTGAAAGAACTGAACCATTTACTTTCTCTGTATGGCATAGATCGACTCTGGATAATGAGGCATACTCGTTGTTTTCTAATAACGATATGCTTGGAACTTTTGAAGGATATCATTTTTCAGACTGGGGTAATTTTGACTCCTGCCCAATGTTATTTGGGACAGATATTTTTATCTTTTCAATGCTAGCTTTACCTAATAACTACAGTTTCTGTCCGAATACTAGCGCAAATCATGAGACAAATTGGAATCATTACGTTATTACTTTTACAGGTGTCCCTGATCCATCTGTTGCGATATCGGCCGGCGCACTTCAGGAAGAGTTTAAGATATATCGCAATGGTATTTTGGTAAGTGATACCGAGGGCGGAGGTTTTGATGAAGATGTACTAATGCAGTCTGCGGCACCGCTACAAATAGGTGGAGATATTGGCGGAAATTTTACAAGACTGAATGGTTACGTCGATGACTTCCGTATATACAATAGATCATTAAGTGCAAGTGACGCTCTAGATCTATACAGACTAGGGTATAACGCTTCAGTAAGTACCTCTGCTGCATCTCTGGTTTCCACAAGTACTGTCACCTTAAATGGTTCGATTGTTACTCAATCAAATTTAGCCTCCTCCACCTCCCGTGGTTTCGTCTATGGAACCTCATCTGGTATATACACATCTACAAGTAGTGATACAGGAACATATGGAACAGGTTTATTCTCTAAGAATCTCTCTGGCTTGTCACAAAACACCACATACTTCTTCAAAGCATTTGCACTAAATGCAACATCAACAAATTACGGTTCAGAACTAACATTTACAACTAGTTCAGATGTAGATCCACCAACCGTATCCCAACTTTTTGCATCAGCTGTGTCATATACAACAGCTACACTAAACAGTCAGATAACAGCAACAGGGGGTAGTGATGCTACAGAGTATGGATTTGCGTATGGCACATCAGCTAATCTTTCTTCTGTGATAGCTACGTCTACACTAGGTTCATTCTCTGGTACTGGACTTCTAGAAGAAGCAATATCAGGTCTCTCTGTAAGTACCACATACTACTTCCGTTCATATGCAACAAACTCAGGAGGAACTAGCTACAGTACAATCGAATCATTCATCACTAGATCATATGCAGCACCTACAACAATTCCACTAGATGCATCACTGGTTGCAATTACGACAGCTACATTAAATGGACAAATACAAGATACAAATGGAAGCAGTGCTACAGTACGAGGATTTGTATATGGAACAACACAATCATTTGGTGCTACAACCACAGAAGAGGGAACATTTTCTGCTGGTGTATATAACTCTGCAGTAACAGGACTTTCTGCAAACACTACATACTACTACAAAGCATATGCAACCAATGGCAGTGGTACATCATACAGTACAGATATTGAAACATTTACGACTCTAGCTTCAACAGCTACATCAGTTGTAGAAACAGATGGACTCGCATCACTGGGCACAACAACCGTTACAATTTACGGAAACATAGTTTCAACTGGAGGTAGTGATACCGTAACTCATGGATTCGCATACGGAACGTCACCAACGCTTTCAAGTGTAATTGCCACATCATCACTCGGAACATATTCTGGAACAGGTACCTTCTCTTCAGACATCACAAGTCTTACAGCCAATACCACATATTACTACAGAGCATATGTGACGAATTCATTAGGGATAAGTTTTGGGGAGATAAAAACATTTGTTACGGTTGATAACAATGGGGCAACAGTATCGTTTGATATTCCAGGTAGCGGAATGCAAAACTACACATTACAACTAGATGTGACTGTGGACTCAGGAGATCCATCAATTACAATTGAGTGGCCACTAGAGTCGGGAGTTACAAGCTACACAATATACAGAAAAGCCACAACAGACACTAACTGGGGAACTGCAATTGCTTCAGTATTGTACGGAGCACGAAGATTTGTAGATATGAATGTAGATCTTGGCACCAAATACGAATACAAAGTAATAAAGAACATAACAGGAGGAACATACGCATATGGATACATATACTCAGGAGTAGAAGTACCTCTAGTTGACGACAGAGGAAAGGTAATACTAGTAATTGATGATGCAACGGTAACTGCTATGCCTGATGAAGTAGATCAACTAGTACTAGATCTATCAGGAGACGGCTGGACAGTGATATATGAGGAGGTAGATAATAGCACAGCTACAGTATCATCAGTAAAGACCATAATCGAAGGACATTATGATAGTGACCCAACTAATGTTAAAGCAATATTTTTAGTCGGTGCAATACCTGTTCCATATTCTGGAAACATTAATCCGGATGGACACTCAGACCACCAAGGTGCCTGGCCTGCAGATGTATACTACGGAGAGATGAATGCGACTTGGACAGACTCAACAGTAAACAATACTGCAGCGTCTGGAAGTATAAACGACAATATTCCAGGAGATGGAAAGTTTGACCAGAGCCTAACTTCCAACACTGCTAATAGTAATATTGAAATTGCTGTTGGAAGACTAGATCTACGAAGTATGGGGTCATTTGGTACAGCTAACGCGCTACATGAACAATATTTAAGTAGAAATCATAATTACCGTATCGGTAATTACTCAGTTGTAGAAAGCGCATTCCTCTCAGACAACTTTGGAGTATTCGGAGGTGAAGCATTTGCTGCAAGTGGATGGAGATCTTTTGCTCCACTCATTGGTGGAAACAATATAGTTGTATCAACTTCATCAGCAGACTTCTTGAACAACATAAGGACAATACATTACAAGTGGGTATATGGTGCAGGAGGAGCAGGGTATACTGGTGCGAGTGGGGTAGCTAACTCAAGTGACTATGCAGCAGCACCTACATATGGAGTATTCAACATGCTCTTCGGTAGCTACTTCGGAGATTGGAACAATACTGACAACTTCCTGAGAGCTCCACTTGCGAGTGTTGGAGGAGCACTTACATCAGTATGGTCAGGTAGACCACACTGGTATTTCCACCCAGCAGGAATGGGAGATCCAATGTCTGCAAGTATATTAGCGTCACAGAACAACCAGGTGGGCAACAACATATTGTATTCTGGTAATCGAGCTGGAGGTGGAGCATCATATATGTCCTTCCTCGGCGACCCCACTCTCCGTACAGACATCGTAGCCCCAGCAACTAATCTCTCAGTAGCCACAACATCAGCTACAGTAGTAACTCTAGACTGGGATGCTTCAGCTGATACTGTACTTGGCTACAACATATACAGTGCGCATACAGTATATGGACCATATACAAAACTAAACTCATCATTAATCACAGACACTACAGCAACAACTACATTTAATGCATACAATGCTCAATATCAAGTACGTGCAGTACTACTACAAACAACACCAAGTGGTAGTTACTACAACAACAGTCAGGGAGATCACCAAGCTCTAACAGTATATGCAACTCCAGTACTAGGTGTAATCACAGATACATCAGGAGCAATTAACACAGACTCAGATCCAATTGCTCTAACTGTAAGTGACAATGCTACAGCACTAGCTGATCTAGACTTCACAGTTACTTCATCTAACCAATCACTAGTAGATGATGCAAATATATCTCTAGGTATTGTAAGTGGTATACAGTACATAACCATTACCCCAGAAACAGATGCAACAGGATCTACTACAATCACTGTATCAGTATCAGATGGATCTAATACAGCAGTAAGAACATTTGTATATACAGTAGATGACATAGCTGATACTACAGCTCCTTCAATACCAGGATCTGTATCTGCTTCTGCACTCTCTACATCAGAGATACGTCTAACTTGGTCTGCATCTACAGATACAGGAACAGACGGAGGAACAGCATCAGGTCTAGCAGGGTATACCGTATACAAGAATGGTACATTCTTCGCTACCACAACAAGTACCACATATGACTTCTCTGGACTTGCATCTGGCACTACATACACATTCTATGTGAAGTCATTTGATGAGAATGTGAATATATCTGGGCAGAGTAGTGAGGTGAGTAGGGCAACGGACAGCGATCCAGTAGCTAGTTCATCACCATCATCAACTCCAAGTACATCTTCAGGAAGTAGGTCAAATACATTTAGAAGTGTATTTAAGGCAGTAGCAAGTGTACTTGATTTCAAGTCAGAACCTACTGTAACACCATCAGTATCACCAAAGTCTACTCCTTCAGTTACTGATATCACAGAGAGTACTAATACCGAAGTATTAACAACAGCAAAAAGTGTAGACAACATTAAGACTCTACAGGTATTCCTTAATTCAGCCGGATACACAGTTGCTCAGTCAGGACCGGGGTCAGTAGGAAAAGAGACGGATACGATAGGGGAGGCAACAAAGAAAGCTTTGAGAGAGTTTTTGATGAATCAAACTTTACAAATATTGAAATTGATGGGGCTGATATAGGTCTGTGGATGATACAACATGATTGTTAGGTTATAATGTAGGTATAAGCTACAGAAATTCATGATTACCACCTCGAAAAGAAAAATACTATTAAAAATCGTTTTAATACTATCAGTAATTATTACACCTTCATACTCAATAGCTGATGCTTCGCTTGGTATAGACATGGGTCTGCTCGGACATTGGACGCTTAACACTGCTGATATAACCACAAGAATATTAGATAGTTCTGGTAATAGCTATCACGGCTATCTAAAAAATTCTGCTACAACTACTGTATTGGGCCCAGTTGGTGG
>CAZBLC010000005.1:30380-42406 GCA_964492835.1 uncultured Candidatus Saccharibacteria bacterium | reverse complement strand
AGTGTAAATCCTTTCTTGTATCTCTTAAACATTTTACTGAGTCAAATAAGTGATAATCATATATGTAGAGATTGCATTTGCAACAATAGTAGCAATCATTATCACATATACTGTAACTGGTAATTTAACTTTAATAGCTTCTTTGGTCATTTTTTTTAAATAAAATAATAAATTACGATTACTGTTACTACTAAGTTAACTACTACTAGCCCTAGTAATATACCCTTAGCTTGTGACTCATCATTAATAATACCCTTTTTAACTAGCCAGGCAGCCATTCCTCCTCCTGTATTTTGTACATAAGGATTTTGACCTACAGCGAACTGTGTACCCTGATTTACATCACCTTCAAATTCAATGTTTGACATGAGTTTATTATACTATGTTATTAAACAATCTCAACTTAGCTGTCACCACTTTTTGCATTTCTTCTCTAGCGCCCTTCAAATACTTATAAGGTGACACTTCATCAGGCATATCATTTAGAGATTTCTCCAATCCAGATCTATATGCTACACGTAATTCAGTACTGACATGTATTAGAGATATACCAGAAGCAATGGCCTTTTTAATATCATCATTTGAGTTACCAGAAGCACCATGTAGTACTACTGGGATAGCTATAGACTTAGATATCTCTGATATTCTCTCTATATTTAGTGCTGGCTCACCGGTCTTCACCATACCGTGTATATTACCTACAGCAGGAGCTACCATATCAATACCAGTTTGTTTTACGAATTCAACTAATTCCCCTACTTCAGTTAACCTACTAACTCCTTCAGGAACTGAATCCAATACCTTTGATGATTTACCGATAAACCCTAACTCAGCTTCAATTATAATATTTGAATTAACACTCTTTGCATATTCAACACATTTCTTTGTTATAGCTACATTCTCTTCAAAAGAAAGTTCTGTACCATCAAATATTACAGAATCATAACCTATATCAATTACCTCCTTAACACGCTCGAATGAGTACGTATGATCAGCGTTTAGAAATACAGGTAATCCTGTTGATTCCTTGTATGACTTAACTAGCGCATATATTTCTCTAGTCCCTATAAAATCTCTTTCTCCTTCTGATACCCCTATAACCACAGGTACATTAAGTTCTTTAGCTGCATTAACTACAGCCCAGAATCCCTCAATATTTGAAATATTAAAATGCCCCACTGCTACACCTTTTGCTTTCGCTTCCGTAATATACTCTATTAAAGTTTTGTTCATGCTATAATACTAACATATATGTTTGATAAAAATATAGATTTCTTAGCAATTGGGGATATTACAACAGATGCATTCATCCGTCTTAAGGAAGCAAATGTGCATTGCAGAGTTGATACTGAGAATTGTGAGCTTTGTATGAAGTTTGGTGACAAAGTGCCTTTTGAGTATGTAAAAGTAGTTAAAGGTGTAGGTAATTCTGCTAATGCTTCAGTTGCTGTATCTCGTCTAGGCATATCTTCAGCTCTAATTACTCAAATTGGAGACGATGATAATGGTAAGGATTGTATATCTAATCTAATTTCAGAAAAAGTAGATACTAGATTTGTTAAAAAGCACAAGGGAATGCCTACAAACTATCACTTTGTACTATGGTTTGAGGCTGATAGGACAATACTAATTAATCATACTAAGTATGAGTACAAGTTCCCTGTAATTAAGAAAGCTCCTAAATGGATATATTTAAGTTCTCTTGGAGAAAATTCTCTAGAATATCATAAAGAGATATCTAGCTACTTAAAGGAAAATCCTAATGTAAAACTAGCCTTTCAACCTGGTACATTCCAGATTAAATTAGGAGTTGGTAAGTTAAAAGATATATATAGCAGAACTGAAGTATTCATTTGTAATGTTGAGGAAGCACAGAAGATACTTCACTCTGAGTCTAGAGATATTAAATATCTACTTGCTGAAATACACGCTAATGGGCCTAAGATTGTATTAATAACTGATGGTCCTAAGGGTGCATATATGCTTGATGGTGATCATTTCTACTTCATGCCTCCATATCCAGATCCAAAACCACCACTAGAGAGAACAGGTTGCGGTGATTCGTTCTCTTCTACTTTCGTAGCTGCTCTCATGATGAACAAGACTCCACTCGAGGCACTCATCTATGCCCCAGTTAACCCTATGTCTGTTATACAACACGTTGGAGCACAAGAAGGTCTACTTAATATTGATAACATTGAATGGTTCCTAAAGAACGCTCCTGAAGATTACAAACCTAAAGAGATTTAATTGTAGTATCTCTTCAAAAAACTATCCTTAAAATCATAGAAATTACCCCTTATCATCGATTCTCTAATCTCTTTTACTAGATTTACAATGAAGTATAGGTTATGTATTGATGCTAATGTCGCACCCAACATCTCTTTTGATCTAAACAAGTGTGATATGTATGAACAGCTATAGTTTTTACATGTATAGCAATTACATTCTGAATCAATCTTACCTAAATCATTTATATATTTAGCATTTAATATATTTATCCTTCCATCTCTAGTATATATTCCACCATTACGTGCTATACGTGTAGGAGTAACACAATCGAATGTATCAATGCCATTCTCAATACCTCCGAATAGGTCAACGGGTTCTCCAATACCGAGTAAATGTCTTGGTTTACCTTTAGGTAAAATATCATTTACCCAACCAACAGCATTGTATATATCTTCTTTTTCAAAACTTCCACCAATACCAAATCCATCGAAATCCATACTCCCAATCACTCTAGCACTTTCTTCCCTTAGATCCTTATGACGCCCACCCTGAACAATACCGAATAGTGCTTGAACCTTACTTTCATCTTTTGACTTATGATAGTCTAGTGAACGCTTTGCCCATCTATGTGTTCTCTCCATTGCTTCTCTTTGATAGTCATAGCTTGCATGAGGTGAAGTACATTCATCAAATGCAAAGATAATATCAGCACCAATATTGTGTTGTATCTCTATAGATCTCTCTGGAGTAAATCTGTGTGAACTACCATCTATAATTGATTTGAAGGTAACTCCATCTTCATCTATCTTTACCAACTTCTCTTGATTAGGTTTTTCTTCTAGAACAACATCGTCTGAATCAGCAATCTTTGAAACCTTGTGATCAAGAGCAACTCCTAGAGAGAAAGCTTGGAATCCTCCAGAATCAGTAAACGTTGGTCCTTCCCAATTCATAAACTTATGTAGCTTACCGTTAGCTTTTACAAGCTCATCTCCTGGAGCGAGATATAGGTGATATGTATTTGCAAGTACGGCTTGCGCACCAAGGTCCTTTACTTGTTCAACGGTAAGAGCTTTTACAGTTCCCTTAGTTCCCACAACGATAAAGGCGGGTGTTTGTATATCACCGTGTATGGTCTCAATCTTCCCAACTCTACCCCTTCCGTTGTCTAACTCCTTTTCTATACTAAATTTCATATAATTTGATAATAACATGTGATACAATAATTACCATGCTTAACGAAAAAGAATTAACTATAGAGATGATCAATGAAAATATCGAGGGACATATAAGCGATATTACAAAAGAGTTTAAAAATGGTTTTGAGTTTATCAAAAAATACCCTAGATCAGTAAGTTTCTTCGGTTCATCTCGTCTAACACAAGAAAGTTCACACTATTGTGATGCTAAAAAACTAGCTAGCGAAATAGTTCACAAACTTAAATATGCCGTTATAACTGGAGGAGGCCCTGGTATTATGGAAGCAGCTAATTGGGGTGCTATGGAAGCTAAAGGAGCGTCTGTGGGATTGAATATTGTAATACCTCATGAACAACATACAAATCAGTATACTAATGATAATGTTGTCTTTGACTATTTCTTTACAAGAAAGACTATGCTTACCTTCGCAGCGGAGGCGTATGTATTCTTTCCAGGAGGATATGGGACGCTAGACGAGCTATTTGGAATACTTACTCTAATACAGACAAAGAAAATACCTCAAGTTCCTATAATTCTTTTTGGAAAGGACTATTGGAATCCTATGAAGAAGTTCCTAGAGGAAACTGTACTTAACCAGCATCATGCAATTGATCCTGAGCATCTAAATCTTTTTGTTATAACTGATTCAATTGAGAAGACTGTTGGAGCTATAGGTAAAGCTCCTATATCTGGTTGGTGGAAGATGATGGATTAGGCAAAACAAAAACCACTCAATGAGTGGTTTTTGTTTTAGTAAGACGAGTAAGTATTACCAATTTCCACGGCTCTCACCACCACGATTGAAATCCTTTCTTGGTGCGCGAGGTTCCATAGGACGAGCTTCATTAACAGTAAGATTTCTACCATCTAGAGGCTTACCGTTGAACATGTTGATAGCGTTGTCTGCTTCAGCATCTGAAGACATTTGAACGAATCCAAATCCCTTTGATCTGTTTGTCATCTTGTCGATGATGATACTAGCTGATTCAACTGCTCCGGCCTGAGCGAAGTGTGCCTTAAGCGCATCCTCACTTGTACCGTATGAAATACCTCCTACATATAACTTCTTTGCCATTTCTTTTAACATTACCTCGTCTTTAAATATAAACGTAAGCGACTAGGAAAACTTACCTGAATATAGTACAGGACTAATACTACAAAGTCAATATTTTTATATGTGTATCCCTTGTAAATACTACATAAAATATTACACCCAGAATGCTCAGAATACCTAATTATGGTCACTTTTATAACCTTATTATACCCTATCAACATATAGTAAACCTTAATACAAATGTTATAATGTCTATTAAGGTTTATATACCATTATTAAGCTCTCTATGGAGAACAAATTCATCACAATTAAGCATGCAGCCAAGATACTTGGAGTGTCTGAATTGACTCTACGTAACTGGGACAACAGTGGAAAGTTCCCTGCAGGAAGACACCCTATAAGTAACTACAGGGTCTATAGAATTGAGGATATAGAGGACTTAATCATGAAGATGGGAACCAGGGTTATAAACGACAAAAGACCTACTAGAGACGATATAAAGCGTCTAATAGTAAAGCACCTGACTGACTAGTTATTTAATACTCTCAAGTATTAATTTCTTAAGTAATTCTGGGTTAGCAGATCCCTTAGTTGCCTTCATTCCCTGTCCTACTAGAAACTGTAATACTGACTCCTTACCGGCCTTATACTCACCCACTACTGTTTGGTTTTTAGCTACTATATCTTCCACTATTTTCTTTATCTCACCCTCATCATTCTTTTGTACTAGTCCATTCTTCTCTGCAATAGATTCTGGATCTGAACTGTCATTCAACATGATAGCTAGTGTATCCTTTGCTCCTCTTGAAGATACAACTCCTTTAGATATCATAGACATTAGTTTCCTAAAGTTCTCTGGTGTTATTGTATTGATATCTCTATTCTCTTTCTTAATTAATCCTAGATAGTCCGAAAGGATATAGTTAGTTGATAGCTTAACTAAATCTGGGCTATCACTTATAACCAGCTCAAAGTACTTAGATACTTCTGGTGAGTCTACAAATACAGCAACTTCTTTTTCTGTCATACCATAAACAGATAACATTCTCTCTCTTTTAATCCAAGGCAGCTCAGGTGTCTCTTTTGTAATGTGTTCCCTGTTAAACTCAGGTATCTCACTAATTTTTAATTTAGGTAAATCTGGATCTGGGAAATATCTATAGTCATGTGAACTCTCCTTCAATCTTTGTGAATATGTTGTTCCAGTATTTTCATCAAACCCTCTAGTCTCTTGTACTACCTTCTCCCCTTTTTCAAGAAGTCTTATCTGTCTCTCGATTTCATATGCAATAGATTTTTCTACGGCCTTAAATGAGTTTAGGTTTTTAACTTCTGTCTTTGTTCCAAACTCTTTTGTCTTACTTACAGAAATATTTGCTTCAACTCTCATTTCTCCTTTTTCTAGATTCGCCTCCCCTGCTCCGATATATCTAAGTAGTAATTGTAATTCTTTAGCAAACTTCACAGCTGTTTGTGCATCATGTATTACAGGTTCAGTTACAAGTTCCATTAGTGGCACTCCTGATCTATTGTAATTTATCAAACTCTTTTGATGAGTATCGTGTGTAGACTGAGCTGTATCCTCTTCAAGATGAATACGAGTTAGTTCTACTCCAGCAAGTTTACCTCCACTTACAAGTGGATACTTATACTGTGATATTTGATATCCCTTTGGGATGTCTGGATAGAAATAGTTTTTACGATCCCATTCAGTAAAGTCAGCTATAGTTCCTCCGATAGCATATCCAATCTTAAGTACATGCTTTATCGCTTCTTTGTTTAGTACAGGTAGAGTACCTGGGTGACCCATACAAATTGGACAGATATTCTTATTAGCTTTCTCCTCATCAGGGTTATTTCTACAAGAACAAAACATCTTAGATGATGTCTTTAGTTCTGCATGTATTTCAAGACCTATTGTCGCTGTATAGTCCTTCATAATGGTATGTATTATACACTATTAATTTAACTCTACTAATCTTGACGTATTTTCAAACTAGATTGGTACTTATTAATCAAATCAATATCTATTATATCTTTTCTCTTTCTAATTTGATTTTAGTCATTAAAAGATGTTTTTGGATACCAGTTTTGCCTGTATTAATTTCACTTTAACTATTGAATTCCATAGCATACCGTCTCTTCAAAAAAAGAAACCACCATCATGCTGACAGTAGTTCTGTTCGAAGTAATGGTGGCATTACACGAGTTTAATCTCAAACTGAAGAGCCAATTCGCTGTCTTTGCCTTGCTCATGTCTTTCAACAATGTCGGCAACTACTTTACTTGCAGCCTCTGCGATACTTTCTCCTATCCGAGGTTTTAACTCTGGTTCATTATCAGCATCGGCCATAAAACAAACGTTTCTGAACTTCCAAACTTTAATTAAGAGCATAACGCATTCTCCTTTCTCGTTTTTAGATTAACATCAAGATACACATCTGTCAAATATTATTGGTTCGAAGCCCTATGTTAGAAAATTATACACTATTTCCTCAATCTTTTTACTATTTCATCAGACATATTCTTTATAGATACATCATCTAGAACTGTTACAACTAATATGTCTTTGTTAAACCTCTGTAGTTTCTTTATAGCCCCTTCCACTCCCTTTTCATCTGTCATATCAGTCTTTGTAAGGATTATAGTTTCCTCTTTTTCATCCAGTCCTTGTCCGTACTGTTTAAGCTCATTTCTTATAGTCTTATATGTCTCTATAATTGCAGTGTTTTCTAGAGAGATCAAATGTAATATTCTATTAGTTCTCTTAATATGTCTTAAGAACTTATGACCCAATCCTTTTCCTTCAGATGCACCTTCGATTAGTCCTGGAATATCAGCTAGTATAAATCCTCCTTTTAGAGCACCTAGGTTTGGTTCAAGAGTTGTAAATTGATAATTACCTACCTTTGCATCTGCATTAGTTAATGCATTAAGTAGACTTGATTTACCAGCATTTGGAAGCCCAACAAGACCTGCATCTGCTACTAGTTCAAGCTCAATATGAAAATCTGCCTCCTCTCCGTCTCTACCTGGAGTTGATTGCATAGGGGTAATGTTTGTAGATGCCTTGAAGTGTTCATTCCCAAGACCTCCTCTTCCTCCCTTAAGTATTTGTATTGTCTCACCATCATTTACAAGATTGTATTGTCTCTTTGTTCTACCATCAGTAATTACAGAACCTATTGGTAGCTCTATCGTAAGATCATCTCCATTTCTTCCGTACATACTATTCTTCATCCCATCTCCTCCTCGCTGAGACTCTAATTCCTTAATATTTCTATACTTCTCTAGAATACCAAGATCACGTATAGCTTTTACGTATACGTCTCCGCCATTACCACCATTACCTCCAGAAGGACCTGCAAGTTCACGACCTCTCTCATGAAGCCAGCGAACAACACCGTTTCCTCCGTTTCCGGCTTTAATATGTATAGTTAGATCATCAATGAATGCCATACTAGCACTGTAACACTATCTGGTGGTCTTGTAAATTTCTAGTAGAGCGAAAAGTAGAGCAACGATTAGAGGACCAGCAATGAATCCGATAGGGCCAAAGAATGCTAATCCTCCCATAACTGATAGCAATATTAGGAATGGATGTACATTTACCCCTCTGTTTACTAGCATTGGGCCTAGGAAGTTATCAACTAATCCTACCGCAATTATTCCCCACACCAACAATCCAACAGCGTGTAGATTTGTACTTACGAAGAATAGGTAAAGGACTCCGGGTACAACAACCAGTGATGTACCTATACCAGGTATGAGTGCTGCAACTACTGCAAAGCTTCCCCATAGTGCAGGGTTTGGAACTCCAAATATCCAGAATCCAAGTCCTGTAAGTACTCCCTGTATTAGACCAACTACAAGTGATCCTACAACAACTGATCGGATAGCTTGCTTCAGCTTTGCGAATATCTTTTCATCATAGTTATCAGCCAATGGACTTACCAATATGATATCTTGCTTGAACTTACCTCCATCACGTAATAGGTAGAAGAGAGCGAATAGCATGATGAATAGCTCTAGAGCAAATCTTGTAAGACTTGAGAATATTGTGTCTAGATTAGCAAATGACCACTCTAAGAAATTCTGTACGTACTTAGTTATATTAAATGAATCAAAACTATATGCTGGGAATACACCACCAAGTCTATATGATAGAGACTCTGAGAATGCATTTAGTGAATCTATTAAGAGTGATCTACTACCCTCATCAGTTAGGCTATAGTATAGGTTCTCACTTTCCATATATACCTGCTTTGCAACGAATATTAGAGGGATTATGATTGCAACAGCTACAACAACTAAAGTTACGAAGGTTGACACACTACTTGACTGCACTCCTTTAGAAAATATTTTAGATATATATCTATGTAATGGTCTAAACATCACTGAGAACACTACAGCAAGTAGAAGTGATGTCATGTATGGATAGAAGATGTAGAAAGTCAGCACACCGACTCCGATAAGTATTAAGAGGAAGAAATAATGTTGTGTTTTATTTTCCATATTTGTTTAAATTATAGCATGTAATTAAATTAAAGCATGTACAAATCCTGCTTCATATCCCCAACTCCAATATATTCTGCCTCCCCCTTCAAAATCTTCTCAAATGGTCTACAAGCGAAGCATCCGTCCTCTCCTTTTGGGCACTTAAATTCTCCTTTATCTCTTGCCTCCTTAACCTTAAGTGCTACTTCATAAACCCTATCAAATGATTCTTGCATACTTGGCAGTACAACATCTATAGGTTCATTATCCTTGTCCAAATACCAGTAGCTAGCACCAGTAACTTTTCTCTTTTGTAATTCTTTAAGTAGTAGTTGATATATTGGTAGTTGAAGTGATCCATCACTCTCTTCATTCTTCCCTGTCTTAAAATCTAATATGTGTACGCTGTCATCTTCAGGCTTCCATATTAGCCAATCGATCTTTCCACATAGAATAATATTCTTGTCTTCACTTAGATAGAAATTAGGTGGTAGTCCATTATCTCCTTCTTTTACTTTAACTGTCTTTTGCTTAAGTGGAGCTGGATTATCAATCACTCTCTTTATCATACTCTTTGCTCTCTCTTTTACTTCATTCTCTTCTTCAATAGTTTTAAATCCTCCTTTTTTACCACTTACTCTCTTCCAAGCAATATCTAAATCGTTTTCAAGTGAACGATTGAATCTCTCTTCAGTCTTGTAGTTAGCCAGACCTTCAAGAACCTCATGAACAGCCAATCCCAGAGACAAAGCTGGATTAACAATATTCATTTTTCTTTTAGTACCAGGATCCTTATATACATTATGCAGATAATACGCTCTAGGGCATTTTATAAAATCCCCCATCGATGAATGCGATACCCATGTAGCTTTGAATGGGTCTTTTGCCATTATTACTTTGTACTTACTGTAACTTTTTGTATAACTACCTTATCAATTGGTCTGTCTGCTCCATCAACTGGAGTTGTTGCAATAGCATCAACTACTTCTATTCCAGAAACTACCTTACCAAATATTGTGTATAGGTTTGGTAATGGATTATCTTTGTGCATGATAAAGAACTGACTTCCATTAGTATTTGGTCCGGAATTCGCCATAGCTACTACTCCTCTCTTGTATCCTTCTTTGTATGAAGGTGTACTTGGATTAAGTTCATCTGCAAACTTATATCCTGGTCCTCCAGAGCCTGTTCCTGTAGGATCTCCACCTTGGATCATGAATCCTTCTATAACTCTGTGAAATATTACTCCTTCGTAATATCCCTTATTAGCTAGTGTAATGAAGTTCTCTACTGTCTTTGGTGCATCAGCATCATAAGTTTCAAAAACTATTACTCCCTTATTTGTCTCAATTGTAACTGTATTCATATTATTTGTATTTGCAGTCTTAGGCCAGAAATATAACATACCAGCTAAAACTATTATTAAAATTATTAATGTATATAACTTTTTCATCTAAACATTATATATTTCCTTTACTGTTTTTACTACTAGTTCAGTAGCTTCTCCTATATTTGCTTTTACACTAGCTCCTGCAGCTTGTTTATGTCCTCCTCCTCCAAGCTTAACTGCAAGCTTTGAAATATCATAGTTTACTGAATCCTTACTTCTAAATGATAGCTTTACCTTACCTGGTTCTACTTCAACTATTGTACCAGCTATCTCTACTCCTAATACTGACTTTATCTTATTCGATATATATCCTGTGAATCTATCATCATTTGATATATTGTTTTTTACTAATTCTTCATTACTTACTGATACTAGAGCTAGTTTCCCATCATAATATGTCTTGATCGATGATAGCGCTAGAGCTTCAAATACTAGACTCTCTATTCTGTTACTGTTCTCCATGGTAGCAATTGTCTTTTGGTAGTCTGGAACAATACTTGCTAAGTCTGCAGCTAGTTTAAGTGTTCTTGGACCATTAACACCATATCTGAATCCTCCAGTGTCAGTGTACATTCCCATAAACAGGTTTAGGGCAATGTTTCTATCAATCTTTACTCCCAATTCAAGTATTACGCCGTGTACCAACTCAGCAGTTGATGAATATGTACTATCTATATAGTTAAATTTCCCATAACCCACATTACTTGCATGATGGTCGATTACGATAGTTGTAAGAGATTCTGGAAATACTATTTTATCCTTTGCAGATACCATCTCTATACTTCCACTATCTAGAATTATGAATGTATCAAATTCCTTTATATCTATTTCGAAATAGTTTTTTTGTACAATTGTATCTACTCCTAGAAAATCAAAAGCTTTAGGTACATCTGTATCCCCCTTTATTAGAGTCACCTTTTTACCCAACTGCTCGAGTGCAAACTTCATTGCGAGAGTTGAACCAACACTGTCTGGATCAGGGGAAGGATGACAATGTAGTAGTACACTATTTGATTTATTTATCTGTTCTAAAATTTCTTTTATCATGTTATTTAAAGGTTACTGGAAGTATATATATTTCTCCGTTCTCCTCTGGGAAAGCTGTTGTGTCAGACTTGAAGATCAATTTACCCTCTGAGCCCTTGATATAGTTACTAAATTCAAGGTCTCCGATGAAAGTAACAAAGTCCTTAGTCATCCAATCCTCCTGTGCAGTTACGTGTCCTTCTGCTATTTTGTTACCATAACTATCCTCTAGAATTATTGGGAATATTCCTTCAAAGAACCACTTACCTCGTGCTCTACCAGCAATACTTAATGGAGATGATATCTCTGCATCTTTGATTGGAGTGGTAATTAATATATCTGTTCTTCTATCAGATGGAGTAATATCAATTACATTATCAAAATACCCTGATAGCTTTACTGATAGCAGTACTACTATACCGATACATATTATTATAAATATAGTTCTTCGCATGTATTGATAATATCAGACTTCCAAATCTAGGCAAACTGAATTTAGACAGTATCTTTTACCTGTCTTTGTTGGTCCATCATTAAATACATGTCCTAGGTGGGAGTTACAGTTAGAACATACAATCTCTACACGACTCATTCCATGAGTATTGTCTTCAATCTGCTTTATCGCTC
>CAZBLC010000005.1:0-30280 GCA_964492835.1 uncultured Candidatus Saccharibacteria bacterium | reverse complement strand
ACAATCTCTACACGACTCATTCCATGAGTATTGTCTTCAATCTGCTTTATCGCTCCCGGTAGAGCCTCATCGAAACTCGGCCATCCAGTACCTGAATCAAACTTAGCATCTGAAGAAAATAGCTTATTACCACACACAACACAGGTATACATACCGTCCTTGTCCTCATGTACATACTTACCACTGAAAGGAGCTTCAGTTCCCTTTTCTCTAAGCACCTTGTATTGCTCTCTAGTAAGCTTCTTCTTTAGTTCTTCTTCATTAATTTCCATACTATTTATTAATTAAATTACTAAATCTCTCTTGTAATTTCTCCAGTTTCGGTGCGATAACTAACTGACAATACGGCTGACTGCTATTATTCTCATAATACTTCTTATGATAGTCCTCTGATGGATGGAATTTGGTAAGAGGTAATACTTCAGTAACAACTGGTTTGTCGTAAGACTTACTATCATTTAATTCTTTTATAATATTCTCCGACTTTTCTCTCTGCTCTTCATTTGTATAGAATATTGCAGAGCGGTATTGGGTACCTACATCATTACCCTGACGATTTAGAGTTGTTGGATCGTGGGTATTAAAAAATACGGATAGTAAATCATCGAAGCTAATTATACTTGGATCATACTCTATCTGTATTGCTTCAGCATGACCTGTATTACCATTACATACTGATTCATAACTGGGATTATCTGTCTTACCTCCTGTATATCCTGGAGTTACTGAAATGACGCCCTTTAGCATAGAGAATACTGCTTCTGTGCACCAAAAACATCCATTTGCAAATATAGCTATGTTTTTCATACCTACATTATATACTAATTAATGTATATGTTTTATCTCTGGTATTTCTTCGTCTGAAATCTTTCCTTCAATCTTTACTATCATCCATACAGATATAGCAGTAGTTATAGGAACAGCGAGTATCAATCCTATACTACCTATTAATGTTCTTATTATCTCCACTGCAAATATTTCCCTATTTAATATTGATATAGATGTATTTTCTGAAAGAGAAAAGAGCAGGAGTAGCGGAAGTGATGCTCCAACGTATGCTATAGCTAGAGTATCAACTAATGCACCAATATGTTCTCTACCCATTCTAAGCGCTCTCTTAAATACTTTCTTTCTACTTACGTTAGGTGCAATATGATGTAATTCTTCAACTGATATTGCTTGCCCTATAGCTACATCATACAGTACTCCAAGTAATCCAATCATTATTCCACTTAATAGTATTCCAACCATATCGATACTACCTCTTGTACTTAGGTTTAGGTATACAGACTCTTCTGATTCAAAACCTGTTAGTCTTGTAGCATCTACTGAATAGTATGCGAGTGTTCCAGTTATAGCTATTGTAACTAGCATTCCGAATACTGCAGATGTTGTAGTCTTGTTGAAACCATGAGTTATGTATGATCCAAGTACAATTATCATTGATGATACCAACATACTTACAACTATTGGTGAGTATCCATCCAATATACTAGGTATGAGTACATACATTATGAGAAGTAGGCTTCCAGCAAGGCTTAGCAGACCTCGTATTCCCTGAATACCTCCGATTAGGACAGTAAGGACTACAAATATTACTGTAAGTACAATGATAGATGGCAGACGATATGAATCAAATACTGTGTATAGCTGAACTTTATCCTCTGCACGTATTGTATCGTTTAGGAGAAATACATCTCCCTTCTCTAGTTTAAGATAGTCATCCTTAATATCTATAACTGTACCTTTTTTATCTCCCTCAAGGATCTTAACCTTAAGTGATTGATACGTTGTCTTAACATCTGTACCTGGTACATTTCTTGTCTCTTCACTAAGAACTTCCACTACCTCAGCTTTTATTATACTTGTCTTGTCCTGCAGTAGGACTGCTTCCTGTGCATTTGCAGAATTAAATGATAGCGCTAGTACTGTTATTAATATTATTTTGTACATTTTTTACAGATTCCAAAATACTCTAGTGAATGCTCCTTAATTACACTAAACTTATTTGTCTTAGGTCTAATATCATTTATTCCACATACTGATACCTCTTCTATATCATTACACTCTACACATACAACATGATGATGGTGACTTTTAACTATTTCATAGAAAAGAGAGTTTCCTCTCAAATCAACTCTCTTAATTATATTACACTTAAGAAAAGTATCTATAGTTCTATATATAGTAACTAGATCAATCTTTTTGTCTGTGATCTTACCTGCAATACCCTCAACTGTAATTGGCTTATTACTTTTGTATAGCACATTATATACCTCCCTTCTGGCTTTAGTAATTTTAAGCTTATTCTCAGATAGGATATCTGCTAAGTTATTCATGTAAATACTATATACCAAATGCAATCTACTTGCAATATTGTTATATGTATTATGTTATAGTGCAAACTACTTGCATTAATATTAATATAGTATATTGTTTTATTATGATAATTTATATTTTACTTAGTTCCCTATTAGTAATGCTAGCTTCGCTCGTTGGTTCTGTATCTGTATGGAAGAGTCTGGGTGGTGCTATAGAGAAGAATCTTCACTATCTTGTTAGCTTCTCTGCTGGAGTGTTCCTATTAATCTCATACGGTCTCGCGCATGAGTCTATAGAGCATCTAGAGAGTGTTACTTCAGGTGGACTTTGGATTATCCTTGGAATGGTATTCTCTGCTATTGTATTTAAGCTTCTACCTGAGTTCCACCATCATCATGATTCTAGTTCTAGTCATACACACTCCGCTATTGATTCTAGAAGAATATTGATAAGTGACGCAATTCACAATATCGGAGACGGTATTCTATTAGCTGCTTCATTTTCTGTTAGTACAGCTCTTGGTATTGCTACAACATTAAGTGTTTTTGTTCACGAACTAATACAGGAGATTTCTGAATTCTTTGTTCTTAAACAAGCAGGATACAGTACAAAGGGTGCGTTGAAAGCAAACTTTGTCGTTTCTTCTACAGTACTAATTGGAGCTATTGGTGGGTACTTCTTGTTAGATAAATTTGAGATGTTTGAAGCACCACTACTTGGTATTACAGCTGGTTCATTCTTTGTTATCATATTCCACGATCTAATACCGCACTCTATAAAGGATATAGTAAAAGGTAGACATGCAGTTAAGCATATTATCTACTTCATACTTGGTCTACTAACTATGTTTGTAGCTAGTAATATATTTGCGCACATTCACTAAATTAGTCTACGAAAGTTAGAGCCTTTCCCTTCTTGTTTGCACGTCCTGTTCTTCCGATTCTGTGTACATAGTCATCGTATGTAGCTGGTATATCGAAGTTAATAACATGACTTACATCAGGTATATCAAGTCCTCTTGCTGCCACATCAGTAGCTACTAGTATTTGCACTTGATTCTCTTTAAATCCTTTTAGTGCACGCTGTCTCTGACTGTGGTTCTTGTCTCCGTGTATTGATTCAGCCTTAAATCCTTTCTCTATTAGAGCTTTAGATAGCTTCTCTACTCCGTGTTTTGTTCTACCGAAGATTATAACCTTGTTGAAGTCCTCCTTTGCTAGTAGTTCTCCTAGTACATCAAACTTGTTCATTCCACGAGCAACACGAACAATATCTTGTTCAATATTCTTTGAGGTATCTCTAGTCTTAACTGATATTCTAACTGGTTCGTGTAGGAATTCTCCAATCATCTTCTCGATTTCTGGTGAAAGTGTAGCTGAGAAAAACAGAGTATGTCTTGGCTTTGGCATACCAGCCATTAGATATCTCATATCATTTACGAATCCCATGTCTAGCATACGATCAGCTTCGTCTAGTACGATTGTAGAGAATTGATTTAATACAATTGCCTTTCTCTCGATTAGATCTTTAAGTCTTCCTGGTGTACCGATTATAAATTCATTTACGTATCTTAGTTCAGAAAGTTGCTTACCGATGTACGCTCCCCCAACGCAACATACTGAGAATATCTTCATACCAGCTGTAAAGCCTGTAAGTTCATTCTGTATCTGTATAGCAAGTTCACGTGTAGGAACAACGATTAGTACTTTGTTCTTTCTGTTCTTTAGCACCTTATCAATCAAAGGAATTAGGAATGCTGCTGTCTTACCAGTACCTGTATTAGCAATACCCACTATATCTTGTCCTTTTAGAATATGAGGAATTGATCTGTCCTGAATTGGAGTTGGGAGTGTATATCCTTTCTTTATGATTCCTGACTTTAGGTTTTCTTCAATAGCAAAATCAGCAAACTTATGTTCTGGAACGAAGTGTTCTACTTCTTCAGTTATTGTTGCTTTGTTTATAAATCTTGCATGAGAAATATTCTCGCCTTGTGGTCCGCGATTATGACTTCTTGATTTATTTTGGAATCTATTAGGTCTGTTCCCTGGTCTCGCTCCTCCTCTAAATGGTGGTCTACTGCCGTATCCTGGTCTACTTGAACTAGAGTTTCCTCTGCCTGCACTACTTGAATTATTTCTGTACATATATTATTGACCTACATAATATATTAAAATGATAATTATGTCAAGAAAACCCCGGCCGATCGCTCGGCAGGGGCTGTTTCGAAAGCTAGACGAAGAGTCTGTCTAGCCACACAATTACCGCAACCGGCTTTGGTGGCGAGCTAACAAATTCCTCAACAGAAACTTTCTCATTGTGCTCAAAGGCTCTAGGCCATGGAGCGTATGTCCCGAAAACGAAGTCTGGTATCGGGATACCGAAGAATGCACTGATCCCTTCATTACAATCGATGTTGTAGTGATGGCGCATATGGAAGCAATACACTGAAGTCCAGAATCCTCCAAAAGTCTTGTGAGTTACCTTCGGTTTCCAGAAGGTATCAAAAGAGAGATGTTCAATCATATGCATGATCTCATACAACACAATTGACCATGTAACAGCCATTCCCATGCCTAGCATTACAGGCCAGTTAGGTAATACCATCTGTGCCGGTATAGATATGATGAGTGATATCATCAAGAATATTGCCAATGAATACCACGGGAAGTATGAAGCTTCATACTGATTTTCGACCAGAATCGGGTATTTTGTAAAAACCTTTCCTCGTCCGCCAGAGACATTAATCAATGCAACCTTTGTTAAATTATGGTGAAGGGTATGCTGTCGATACAAACTCTCTAGAAAAGGAAACGGTCGATGCAAATTATATCGATGAAAGAAAAATTCAGCGAATGCTGCAATGAGATGGCAGATCGAGAAGTTAATGAGAATCTTCGAGATGGAACTCGTGACTTGAATTGCCCAGACACCTGGGGCAACAGTCTTTATGGCAAGTAGGTATAACGCGAACGTTGCAGAAACTACAGCGATAAAGAAAGGAACTGACAATTTTTTGTGAGTTTTCGTTTTCATGGTAAGAGCAGTTTATCTGACAACATTATACCACCTTATACATACAATATTTAAAATATGCTAGTATCATTACATGGAAGATATTATCTATGATGTTGCCGTTATCGGAGGAGGTCCAGCTGGTATGATGGCTTCTGGTAGAGCAAGTAAGACAAGTAAGGTTATATTACTTGAGAAAAATCCTAGTTTGGGAGTTAAACTACTAATTACTGGTGGTGGTAGATGTAATGTTACTAATGCACAGTATGATGTTCGTACATTCTTGAAGAAATACAAGGAGAGTGACAAGTTTCTTTTCTCTGCTTTCTCTCAATTTAGTGTAAAGGATGCAATTGAATATTTTAATGGTAATGGAATGGAGACTAAGGTGGAAGCTGAGAGTCGAGTCTTCCCTGTTAGCAACTCTGCACAATCTGTATGGGATGTATTGGTAAAGCAAATGGAGAAGGTTACTGTAGTTACTAATTCAGCAGTAACTGGTTTTGAGAGTGACGGAAAGACAATTACTGCTATTAATCTAAAGAATGGTAAAAAGGTATTTGCAAAGAAAGTTATACTTGCAACTGGTGGTAAATCACGACCTGAGACTGGATCAACTGGTGAGGGATTCGATTGGCTTAAGAAGCTTGGACACAATGTCATAGCATCTAATGAAGCTCTTGTACCTATCGCTCTTAAGGATACATGGGTAAAGGATCTTTCTGGGGTTACACTGCAGGATATAAAATTAACAACATATCAAAATGGAGCTAAGCAACAAGTTAGTAAAGGTAAACTGCTATTCACCCACTTTGGTATTAGCGGTCCTACAGTACTTAATATGAGTAGCGATGTTGGAGAGCTACTTAAATATGGTGAGGTAGATATTCGTCTTGATCTTCTTCCAAGTCTTGATCATGGAATGATGAATACAAAGCTACAGGAATTGTTTAAAATTGATGACAAGAAGAAGATTAAGAATTCTCTTGATTCTTTAATACCTTCTGCTCTAGTTGGTTTAGTATTAAAATATGCGGGTATTGATGAGAACAAGACTAATAACTCTGTAAGTAGAGAGGAGAGATTAAAATTGATTGATGCTATAAAGAACGTAACTATGCATGTTGATAGTCTACTAGGATCAGACAAAGCTATTGTTTCTTCGGGTGGAGTAGATTTAACTGAGGTGGATTTTAAGACAATGCAGTCAAAGATAATTGATAACCTTTACCTAGTTGGTGATGTATTAAATATTGATAGGCCATCAGGAGGATATAGTCTACAGCTTTGTTGGACTACTGGCTGGGTTGCTGGAGGAAATTAATATATCTTTCTCCTCCCTCTTCATCTTCTTTATCTCCCATTCCCTCTTTAGGGCTCTGCTTTTAGTCTTAAATGCCTCGCTATACACCAATACCACTGGTCTCCTGGCTTTTGTATACTTAGCTCCGGCCTTGCCTGTATTATGTACCTTTACCCTATTCTCTAAATCATTTGTATATCCAGTGTATAGCGTGTTATCTCTACACCTTAGAATATACACGAAATACTTCATGCTATTTAGCTAGTTTTAATATTTCTTTAAAATGTTTCTCCTCAACCGGCATAACTGATAGCCTCTGTCCTGTTTTAGCTACAAGCATTTTCTTAAGCTCTTTGTCTTTCTTTATTGTCTCAAGTGATACAGGTTTCTTAAACTTCTCAACAAATGAGACATCTACACAAACCCAAGTCGGATCCTTTCCTTCAAATTGGTTCATTATAGAGTCTGGATCATAGTGCTCATCATTTGGATCAAATGCTGTGTCATCTGAATGTGCATTACCTACAACCTTAGCTACACCATACACTCCACTTGGTTCTGAGTTTGAGTGATAGTAAAGGATTAGATCTCCTTTCTTCATATCATCTCTCATAAAGTTTCTAGCTTGAAAGTTACGTACACCAGTCCATGGTGCTACTTTGTCCTTCTTTAGATCGTCTATTGAATAGCAATCACCTTCTGATTTTATTAGCCAGTATTTCATATTCATATGTTACTATATGTGCATGAATATTAGAAGCAACAGTTTGTATATAGGTATATCTTTAGTTGTAGTTATTGTATTTGGATACTTGTTGATTACTAACAGCAATCGTACTGTGACCAACAGGGATTCAAAAGGTACCTCTATTGTTGCTTTGGGTGATAGCTTGGTATATGGAGTTGGATCGAGTAATGGTAACGATTTTTTATCTATACTTTCAAGAAGAGTTGGTCAGCCAATCATTAATCTTGGAGTAAGTGGTAATACAACTATCGAGGGACTAGCGAGGATAGGGACAGCGTTAGACAAGAATCCTAAAATTGTAATTTTGCTATTAGGTGGTAATGACTATTTAAAGAAAGTACCAGTTGAACAAACATTCACTAATTTACAGAAAATGGTTGATCTAGTACATGCTAATGGGTCTATGGTTCTACTACTTGGAGTTAGGGGTGGAATATTTAAGGATATATTTGGTGATAGGTTTGAAGAATTTGCCAAGAAGAACAACGTAGCATTTGTTCCAAATGTTATTGATGGGATTATAGGTAACAAAGAATTACTTTCTGATTCTATACACCCAAATGATGCAGGTTATTTAAAGATAGCAGATAGGGTTGAACCGGTTCTAAGAGAATTACTTTTCTAGATCTAATATCTCGTCTATTCTTATCTTCTCTACGAATTCAGGTACGTGTGACACGATTATCATAGCTCCCTCATACTTGTTTAATGCTTCTGCAATGATTGGTAGGTGTCTGAAGTTAATATGGTTTGTTGGCTCATCTAGTATTAGTAGTCCTGGTCTCTCTAGCACTAGTCTTGCAAATGCCACTAGACCCTTCTGTCCTTCTGATAGGCTACCGATCTTAGTATTGATTACATCACTGGTAATTAGAAATCCTGCAGCAACTGTACGCATATCCTCTTCATTTTTCTTAACAGTTACATCTAGTAGTGATTCTCTTACTGTCTGATTGAAGTCTAGCGTAGAGAAGTCCTGTCTGTAGTATCCAACCCTTACATCTGGAGCGATGATACTTCCTTCTCCTCCACGAGCGATAGTTTCAAGTAATGTACTTTTACCTATACCATTTGGTCCTTTAAGGAGTAGGTGATTGTTTCTTCTTAGTGTTACTTTAGCCTTACGCTCTGTAGCCTTATGGTCTTTTATAACCTTATACGAATTAATATTTAAAATATCTCCAATCAATTCTGGTTGATGTGGTATTGTAAATGGTCTTATAGTCTTGTCCTCTCTTCTTACATCAACCATCTCTTCTTCTAGTTCTTCTGCTTTCTCTCTCATTCTCTTAGCAACTAGTCTCATTTGTCCTCCTTTGTTAGCGAAGAATCCGGCTTTGTCTTTGTTTTCTTGAATCTCTTTTGCTAGTTGAGCATTCTTCATATTCTCCTTCTCTATACGCAGACTAATCTGTTCACGTACGTCGAAATAGTTACCGAAGTATTGTTCAATCTTTTTTGTATACACATCAAGGTATAGCACTCCATCTGTAAATGAGTTTAGGAAATCTGCATCGTGTGAGATTACTATTACAGTCTTTGGATATGCTTTAAGGAACTGTGTTAAATGCTCTATACCCGCCTTATCAAGGTTGTTTGTAGGCTCATCAAGAAGTAGCAAATCAGGGTTTTGTATTATAGCTGACGCTAGTAGTAGACGTGCCTGTTGTCCTCCAGAGAATGATTTAACTATTCGATCGTAAGGTGCATGGAAGTTTACGACTTCAAGTACTTCATCAATCTTTACATCGATATCATATATCTTCTTGTCAAAGCATCTCTCAAAGAATTCTCTAACAGTTAGATCTAGTAGTTCTCTTGGTATTACCTGTCTTGCTTGAGCTATAGATACTCCATTTACTATATGTATCTTTCCTGATTCTGGTTTTGATTGTTTTGTGATTAGACCGAATAGGGTACTCTTACCGGCTCCGTTTTGCCCCATAAGAGTTACCTTCATCCCTCTTTTAACTGAGAATGATGTTTCATCAAGTATTGGCTTGTTATGTCCATATTCAAAAGAAACATCTTCAAAACTTAGAAGTGTCTCCTTTGGTGTATTTACTTGTTTATCACTTTTCGACATGAATTAGAGCATAGCACAAGGTGGAGGGTATGGGAAGAATATGGAATCTATATAACTGTTTATTTATAAGATTAAAGCCCACATTTACTTTTGCGGGACGGTAAGGTGTGTGCTTGAACATTTACCATAGCTGTTTGACTATTAGTATATAGTATGATATAATGGTTTGAGACGCTGAAATGGTGTCACTGAAAAATAAACATATAGGAGTCACTCTTGAAAACTGAACATTTCCCCAATCAAGCCCAACTGGTCGGCATAGCCCACCAAGCGCATGCGATCATGCACAAGGCTTTTTTAGCCCCAGGCATGAAGCGCGAGTGGAAGGAAGACCATACTCCGCTCACCGAGTCGGACACGGCGATCAATCGGCTGGTCATCGCTCAACTCGAGCGTGACTATCCGCACATCACCGTGATCGGCGAAGAAGAGTCGCGTATCGTCGAAGATAGCGAGTACCAGGTACTCGTTGATCCGATCGATGGGACGATTCCGTTCTGCCACGGTATCCCAGCTTCGACGTTCTGCATCTCCGTCCTCAAAAACGGCGTGCCGATCGTCGCAGTAATCCACGATCCATACTGCAACCGCACCTGGTCTGCAGAAAAGGGTCAGGGCACGATACTTGGCAACACGCCGGTACGCGTCTCGGAACACGTCACGCTGACGCAGTCGACCGTTTCCATCATGTGGTGGAAGGGCTCGATCGGAAACCTGAACAAGGTTTGCGACGAGATCGTCGGAAGCAACGCTAAGTGGCTCAACCTCTGCTCGGTCGCGATCGCTGGTGGTCTCATCGCTTCAGGCGATCTGGCTGCAAGCATTTTCCCCGGACAGAAAGCATGGGAGACTGCAGCGATGCAATTGATTGTTGAAGAGGCTGGTGGCACTGCTACCGATCTCTACGGCAACAAGCTGGTGTATGGCAAGGATCTCAAAATCCCTGGCCACATAATGAGTAATGGTCGTATCCATGACGAACTCGTTGCGATGGTAAACCGCGCGAACCTTGCAAACCTTGCATGATCATGAGGAGGATGATCGAAACTCGAACCCTAACATCGGCTGTAGCCAGTGTCGGGGTTTTTATTATTTCAATTTTTTAAAATAATTCATGGTAAATTCGTGGAATTTTTTGGCCGCTTCTTTCTTTTCAGGATCTGTGCGTGAGAGCATATAAAGATATGGCATCGCGATACCTGCAGCATAAATTATATAGAGCTCGTCAAACTTTCGATTTACTTTAATTCCATTTCCATTCTCATATCCTTTAACTAATGATTCAAAAAGCTCTTGTTTTCCTGTAAGTGCCCAGATGTCCGTACCGAGTCTATAGAGAGGAATAAGTTTATGTCCCACACCCCATTCTTCTTTGGGAGGATACGTATCCATCAGATAGAAATTTTTATTTGAATATAAAGCGTTATGACTATGAAAGTCTCCATCGGTAGTCACTTCTGCAGACAATTCATCAAACCAAGCCTTATTTACTTGGCGATAATTTTCTAGATAATCAAGATATTCCTTTGATTCTTCAAGTGGAATATTCTCAGGGACAGATCTTATCCAATCTCTTTGATCTTTAATTCGTGACTCAAACAGATCATAAAAACTGTATTCCCGTTGTAACTTCACTTGGACTTTTTTCATACTCTCTCCAAATTGTTTTCCAATTTCAAAACAGTCTTGTTCTGTGACCTCGCAAGCAATCAACTTTTCATAGAGCACATCTCTAGTATCAACGCGGTTCATTACCATAACGATTTCTTCTGCTTCTGAAAGAGGAACCTCTGCAATGCTGTCATTTCTTAAAGCTATATTTTTTAGACCTATATATATTGACGGGCTAAGAGTACTATTCCACATGTAATCCTTTTGGGTAAATGAGAAGCGTTCTTCACTATTTGATAGATTACGAAAGTTCTCATTAAAGAAATTGTTGTCATTTCTATAGAACTTATAAACCTTAGTTTCGAAAACAAACACATTTGAAATTACAGTTTGAATATGTTTTGGTAAAGATTTCTCACCAAAAACACTGCCTGTATTCATTAAATCAATTAATTGTTTCTGAGAATAATTCATATATTTTACTTCCCTCCCAACCTCTCTCTATATCTTACATAGATGTAAGAAGTTATAAGAGCAATGACTCCGAACACAATAAATGAAACTATTCTATATATCTGTCCTAGGCTCCATACATCAACTACCACTTTGAATGCTGTAATGATGAATAGGGTTAGACCCATATATCTTGCTGGAGATAGTCTTTTTGCAAAACCAATCACTGTAAGTATTCCAGCATACAATGCCCAGAATATTGATACTGACATATTACCCATATTAACTAGATCCATAGTATTAACTCCCTGTAACTCATAGTATGTGATTATCTGAGTAGTAAATGCATATACAGTTAGTATGTTTGCAAGAACTATAAATACAGATATTCCTCTGTCTTGAATTTCAGTTGATGTACTACCATATCGGTGATATATGAATGCAATAGCGTATGCAACTAGTACTGCCATTATTGTCATAATGAATGGACCATTGAATATCACTACGAAGTCAGCTCCTCTATTAAAGTTAATTAGATAGTTAAATAGGTTTAGTAGACCTAGGATATATACAACTACTCCCATAACCTGGAATCCTCTACTTGATGAACTTGATGCAAGAACATATAGAACTAGAGACTCAACGAACCACCAAGCTGCAATCCATGGACCTGAGAACTCTATTGGTACAGCTACTGTTAGGAAACTTACTGCTAGACCTGGTAAAAATATATTTATTGTCCTATCCTCTGGATTCTCCTTGTATGCTACTAATGCAATCATAATATACATTCCAGCAACTAATACTGAACCAATACTTGCATAGTGTTTGTACTCTGGCATTAGTAACTCATAGCATGTTATAGCGAAAGCTAGGGCTGTAGTGCTTAGTACGAAGTAATCAAGTTCTGTAGCTTTAACTTTCTCTACAATAATTCTAAATACTGATGATGTTGTAAATATCACAAACTGGATTAATACGAATATTAATGTAGGTAATAGCATTTCTTGTGTATAGTGAGTAGCCATCCAAGTACCAAATATTAACCAAGTACCTAGCAGTCCACATAGAACTAGATTCGCCCACTTCTTGTACAGCAAGATTCCCAATATACCAACATTAAGTATTGTTATGTATGAGAATGTTACAAATTCTCCCAGATTTGTTACACCTATCAAAATTGGTGCCATAAATCCACCAATGAATGCAATTACTGAAAGAGTCATTGTTGCATTCATAATACTCATAGCTACTCCAATTAAAGTTATTACTATCATACCGAAGAATGCAATCATTGGATCAACTAGATGATACATTGCAAATGAAGAGAATACTGAGAGATATAGTATTGCAAGTCCTCCTCCCATTAGTAGATCTGAGTACTGTAAGTATTTAGCACGTACAAACTGACCAATACCCATTACGAATAGTCCTATAAGTAGTCCAATCATTACTCTGCCAGCTGGTCCTACCCAGTCATTATCAAAAGCATACTTTAGGAAGAATGCCATACCGATAACAACAGCAGCAATACCAATTCTTCCGATAATTCTACCTGAAGCTTCTTCTGTAGATATATCTTGTTTAACTGGTACTTCTTGCTTAACAGCATTAGGTACTGTACTTGGAGTATGTACTACCTCCGGTGTAACTGTTGGCTTTACAACATTACCTTTTACTAATTCCTCTATCTTACTAATACGATGACTTTGGTAAATGAATAAAAATAAAACTATTATAAATAATAAATACATAAAATTTAATTATGTATTTATTATACCACCACTATTAAGTTATTTATTTAACCAAATCCCCAAGTAGAAATCCTGCTAGCTCATTTGCTGGTCTTTTCTGACCACCGTGCTGATCGTTATATGATGCACTAGCATCTATACCACACATTGAGATAATAGCTTTTGATCCGCCTGGATGACGAGTTATCCAAGAAGTTAGATCATATACCTTGTTATCAACAATACTCCAACAATCCTTACTTGTATTATGTAATTTCACATTATCAACTGTAAGTTCGCTAGCTAGTACAGGAGTTGTAGATACAACTTCCATTGTTGTTGTGGCTGTATCTGTTGTAGCTGGTGCTATAGTCTTGTTTCCTCTGAACGCAAATACTGAGATTATTAACACTACTATTACCACCCCGATTATTACTTTAATATTTTTCATTTTGTTTTTAAAATATAAATACCCACTTTTTGTGGGTATTTATATTAATAATAGATTATTATGATAGATGCTTTGAAACCAACTTTGTCATCTCGAACATGTTTACAACATCCTTTCCTCCAAAAACCTTCTTTAGTGCAGCGTCTGCATTAATATTTCTCTTGTTCTTTGGATCTTGTAGGTTCTTGTCCTTGATGTATACCCATAGCTTCTTAACAACCTCAGAGCGTGGTAGTGGACCGTTTCCAACTACTGCAGCTAGATCAGCACTTACAGTCAAAGGTTTCATAAAAGCAGAATTCGTATTTGCCATAAATTTTTCCTCACTTAGGAGGTCTCTAATTGATTATTTAATAACAGAGATATTATAGCATACTATACAGGACATGTCTCATTACCTCCGAAACTTACCTTGTCGTCAACTTCTAGGTAGTCGAACAAAGTTGTCTTCATTGGATCTAGATTAAGTCTCTTACACTCCCCTGCAAACCAATCTTTCTTAGCAGGATCTGTTGAATATGAGAAATCAGTTCTAAATGACTTTGACCATGCATCAATCTCAGCATCACTCTTAGCTATACCGTTATCCTTTACCCACTTAGCTATCTCTTCGTCTGTATGACCTTCTGCAACAAATGCTTTGAAGTCATCCCCAACAATACCCTTGAAACCGAACAGGGTTTTATCTAGCGGACAATCAAAATGGTATTCACCATTTGTTCCAGCAATCTTTGCTCTACACTTATCAATCGTACGAGCTATGATTGCAAATCCTCCAATAACCTCGTAAGGACTTCTTGGTGCTACTTTTGTTAAATCTTTTGCTTCAATAATATTCATATATATTTATATTAAGCTGATATATGATAAGTATAAGGTATTACTTTACTTTGTAAAGTATTTACACCTATGATATAGTATGGTTACATATGTTGCGTACCAAGAAACAAGTAAAGAATATCTGTAATACCTGTCCCCTAGCAAAGACAGCTAATATTATTGGGGATACCTTTTCCCTTTTAATCATTCGTGACCTATTAACTAAACCAAAAAGATTTGGTGAGATAGTTATATCCCTTAAAGGTGTTAGTTCTAGAACTGTTACAAAGAAATTAGAATATCTAGAGGAGACAGGTCTAATACATAGACATGTATTTTCTGAAAAACCTCCGCGTGTAGAATATTCACTAACAAAGAATGGAGAAGCTCTGCATGAGATTATTGAATCAATGAGAAATTACGGTGAGAAGTATCTATGATACTATCCTTCCATCATCTAGTCTGACAATTCTTTCTGCTAATCTTCCATACTCTTCTTCGTGAGTAACCATGATTATAGTCTGTCCTTGTTTATGTAATTCTTTAAATATATCCATAACAATCTTTGATGATTCTCCATCGAGGTTTGCTGTTGGTTCATCTGCGAACAATATATCTGGTCTATGAGCAATTGCACGAGATATAGATACTCTCTGTTGTTCTCCTCCTGATAGCTGGCTTGGTAGATTGTTCAATCTCTTCCCTAGACCTACTAGTGTTAGAGCATCTACTGACATCTTCATAGCTTCTTCTTCAGGTATATTCTCCATAAGTAGAGGTAGTGCTACATTCTCAACTGCAGTAAGTTCTGGTAGTAGAGCATAGTCTTGGAATACATATCCAAACTTAGCTAGTCTAAATGCCATCTTCTCCCTCTCTGACATATTATGAACCTCAACACCATCTATATATATCTGACCGCTATTAGGCTCATCAAGTAGACTCATTTGATACATGAATGTACTTTTACCAGCACCTGATCGTCCCATGATTGCAATGAACTCCCCTTTCTTTGCTTCAAAATCAATACCCTTTAGAACTTGAGTTTCTATTTGTCCATTCTGAAATGATTTTTTAAGATTTTTTACTTTTAACATATATTTAATTTCTACCAAGAATTGAATCTAGGGTATTTCTTTTAACTATCATTCTTGCTGGTATATATCCGGCGATCATAGTTGCGAGTACTAGTAGGAAGACTCTGAATAGAGTGCCAAATACTGGTGCGTAGATTATAACCTGACCTAGGGGTAGTTTAATTGGATTTGCTGTATTTAGAGGAAGTACTATGAAATACAGGAATATTAATCCAATACCAGATCCAGTTATTGCATAGAACAAAGACTGGAATATATATGATATTTCAATTGCTTCTCCTGATATACCAATACCTTTTAATATACCGATGAACTTACGACGTGTAAGAGCGTTAACGAAGATAACGATAAATATAGTTATCGATGCCACTACTAGACCTATTGAACTTACAACGTTACCTATAGCTGCAAAGGTTGCTGTAATCTGTGCTACTCCACTTGGTGTAGCTTCTGTATTTGTCTGTATCTTAGCAATTTCATTTATCTTGCTTTTAACAAGAAAGTTCTTAAATGCCATTGGGTCCTCACCTTGTTTTAATTTTATACCAATCTCCTGTACGCTATAGTCTCCAACTCCAGTTAATGCAATGAATTGAGATGCATTCATGAATGCTCTTTGAGATAGGTTACCTCCAGCTCCTTTAACTATACCCTTTACTGTCACCTCTCTTGATACTCCATTTATTGTTAGTTTAACCTTTGTGCCGATACCTACATCTTTAAGTGAAGGTATACCTCCCTGATCTGGGCCTCCGAATGAATATTGTTCAAGTAGTTCAGAACCTAGTATTACTTGATCGTAATCCGTTGGGGAAAGATAACTTCCCTCTATTAGATTCTCTGAGATCTTAGAGAACTTACTTTCAGTATCTAAGTTTATACCCACCATCTCTGTACTAACTGTATTTGGTTTTTGGTTTACATCAGTAACTGTCTTGTAGTTTGCCTCTATCTTTGCTCCAGATGTAAATCTGTAATCATATACATCAACTTGAGGTAATGTCTTTATAAATGAAATTAGCTGAGGTGTATTTTCTATATAGCTCTTTGAGGTAAGAGGACTGATGAATACATCTCCAGTTAATTGATCCTTATATCCCCTACCAATACCATTAACTAGTCCTACAAGAATTCCAGTCACTCCTACAAGATTAAGGAATGTAAGTAGCATCACGAACACTATTAGACTTGTAGTCCATAGACTTGAACGTCGTATCTGGCGTATCGCAAGATAGAAACCAATTCTAATATTTAATAGTGAAAACATATTACTTTATTACTGGACTTAGAACTATTACATCTCCTTCTGTTAATCCAGACACAACATTAACTTCTCCAATTATTGTACTTGAACCTAGTACAACCTCACGTTCAACATTCTCTCCATTTACTTTTACTTGTATATATTGTTTACCATCTCTCTTAAACACTGAACCTATTGGAATTACAAATGCATCTTGTATCTCTTCGGTTACGATATCAACATTAGCTGTCATACCTGATCTTATAACCCTATCAGTCTCAAGGAACTGTAGTGTTGTTTTGTAATTTGATACTCCGTTTACCACTGTCTCTGCTGGATCTATAGCTATTACCTTTAGAGCAAATGATACACTTGGTCCGTATGCATCTAGAGTTGCTGTTGCTGTATTGCCCACATTTAGATTTGATATATATACTTCAGGAACGTTACTCTTAACCAAGAATGATCCATTACCTATCATAGATACACTTGATGAATTTGATCCTGCTACCTCCCCCACCTTTATATCTATCTTTGTAACTATTCCATCAAATGGTGCTTGTATTATTGTCTTTGCTAGTTGTGCTTGAGCGCTTAGTACATCTGCTTCTGCAGCTTTAACTACTGATTGCTGTGCTTGTATTTCATTTCTTGTTGAACCAGCAACATCTAGTGATAGCGAATTACTTGCTAGATTAAGTGCTGATTGTGATGAATTCAATGTTTCTGAAGCAGCTGAAACTAGCATACTAGCATCATTTATATCTGTTCTATATACAGACACCTCACTCTGATCTGTTCCTACATTTGAAGCTAGATAGTCTACGTTAAGAGAAAGTAGTCTCATTAATGTCTTAGCGTTATCAATTGTCTTCTTTGAAATTAATTTTGCTGTAGATATTGAATCACTAGTCTTGTTAGCTGAATACAAATTAATCATTATCGCATTCCACTCTGCTAGATTTTGAGTTATCTCTACTCTTGTATTTTCTGATAGATCCTCACTTTTACTATCATTTAATGAGATATTTAATCGTGGGTTAAAGGAGCTTCCATAATCAAACAATGTATCTGAATTTGAGATCAATGCTTCTTCAACTTTTAGATATGCAGTATGTAATGCATCAACATAGTCTGATACAGCATCATCATACTTTTGTTGTGTGATCTTCAATTCCTCTGGTCTAGTACCCTGTTCCTTTGTTGCTAGATTAGCTCTCTCCTTTTCTAGTACAGATTGTCTCTGAAGTAGAGAAGCGTATAGATCATTGTTTTCAATTGTAGCTAGTGTATCTCCTTTCTTTACAGTATCTCCAACTTTTACATATATCTTTGATATACGTCCTGATTGAGCAAAACCTAGATTGGCACTCTCATTTGATTCTACTGTTCCAGAAACAGAGAGTTTCTGAACAAATGTCTTTTTCTCTACTGTGATTGTGTTTTCTACAGCATTACCGCCAGTAAAGGCTACAATTAGGATGATTAGCACTATAGCTATTGGTATTACTCCAAAAACTATAGGTCTTCTTCTTGGTAAACTAAGTATTTTTTTAATATTGTTCATTTACAACAATATATCATAAAATGACACATTTATGCTATATTGTCTCCCAATAAAGCCTGATGAGATATCTCCTGCTGGTTCAATGGAACATGCTGTAGATATGCTTCTACACAACAAGAGGAATAGCTAGTTATCTAGTTAGCTTAAACCCAATATATATATTCCTAGTATTCCCCCTATTGCGGAAAGGAATATTGATGAGAATGAGAATGTACTACCTCCCCAGATTAATGGTAGGTATCCTCCGGCAAACGCACCGATTGTCATTGTTACGTATATTAGTTTCTTTGAGTCCATGGAGATATATTAACATATACTATCAATTATGTTTTTGATTTTATCCCTAACATATAGCAAATCCTCTTCCTTCATTGGTTCTCTATCTCCTGTCCTATACAACATGCTTCTTGGGTCATAGCCAAGTAAACCTGTATCATCTTTCATTCTTGGAATTATATGTAGATGAAAGTGTGGCACGCTTTGTCCGGCAAGAGTACCCTGATTCCATGCACAATTGAATCCTTCAGCTCCATATACTTTTGTTAGTGATGACATGATTCTTTCAGATAATTTTAGAATAGCTAGTCTTTCACTGTCAGATAGTTGTTCTAACGAAGCTACACACCTACGAGGTGAGACTAATGTGTGTCCTGGAGTAATGGGTATGTTAGTTGGAAAAGCCCAAGCCAAATCATTACCACATATTTCTCTTTCTCTGATTACGTCTAAACTACAAAAAGTACATTTATTCATTTGTATATTATATATTTAATTAATACATACCACCATTTGCATGGTGGTAGTGTTTATTTGCTCAAGACATAGTCTTGTAGCTCTTTCCAATCTATACTATTAAACCCATCTTCACTACTTGAATCTTTGCTTTTAAACATTTCTAACCCACAACGCTTAAAAGTATAGAAGACAGGATTGATGTGTATCTTATGAACAAAGAGCTTTGGGTATATTTGCCAAATGTTGTATCTACCGCCATACAATTTAACTAGGTAGACATTAACATTTCTTTTCTTTGCAATATCTGAACAAGCCAGGAGAATATCTAGATCGAAATTGCAATCTCCGAAGCCTTTTGCTCTTTGAAAAAGAATTACTGTTGATGCAAAATCAGTTCTAGTTTCTGCTAATCTCTTGATAGCAACCATTACCGATTTGGCAAGCTCTGGAGCAAACTTATTTATTGCATCCATTTCGTAGCAGTAAATACCACCATACTGCTCGTCACCATCTTCTGAACATAACAATATATTACTCATATCTGGAGATATGATATATGTTGTTTAAATTTCAAAAAAGAGAGGACTCCCTCGGTAACTATTTAATATCACTTTGAACTTCTTCATTAAAGAAGAATGGTAATTTCTTTATCTTCTTGTTCTTTATCGCTCTTAGAACTATATTAATACTCTTTATAGAATCAAAATCTCCTGATTCATTCTTTATAGCGTTATCAATAGACACCCACATATTGTGTCCAAATTCTGTATCTTCTATGAGTTCCCCTTGTACTGAATCTGAGTATGCAATTGGGAACATTAGATCAGAGAATAGCTCACCATCTTTGTACATTATTCTCCTCTCGCATCCAACTAGTTTAAATTCTGCCTCAAGTCCTGTTTCTTGTTTTAGTTTTCTGTTTGCTGCTGGTTCTATGAGCTCTCCCTTTAATACAACACCTCCCATTACACCGATCTTACCGAATGATGGATTAGATTTTCGTATTTGATTTAGTATCTGTATTTTTCCGTTAACTACTCTAGATACTATAGTAATTACATTTATCTTAAACAAACTAGTTATAGCGCTATTATGTGGTACTGGATCAGCAACATGACGTATACCTATTGGTGAAAGAGTATATCTTGTGTTCTGTTTCTCCAGTATGTTCTTTTTGACCAAGTGCTGTAAGTGATAGTTAAAGAGGTCATTGGGTATTCCACTAGGCTTTAGCTCTGAATACTTTAGACTCTTAGCATTCTTTAGCTTAGAGATTATGTGGTTTTGTATTGGGGAGATTTCCTTCATATCCACATACTAGTTTATCTACAGGAAACATTCAAGATATATATTTTAATGCTACAATTAACCCCATGAAAGAGTCCATTGCAATCATTGCATCAATATTAGCAATTGTAGGTAACGTTCCGTATCTTAAGGATATTATCAAACACAAAGTACAACCTCATCCATATACATGGTTTGTATGGTCTATTGTTTCTTGTATTATCTTCTTCGGTCAGTTAGCTAAGGGTGCTGGTATTGGTGCTCTACCAACTGCTGCTTCTGAAATTTTTACTATTATCATATTCATCTTCTCTATTAGATATGGTTTCAAGAATATCAAGGCTATTGATACAGTATTTCTAATCATTGCCCTACTTGGTATCATCCCTTGGATCATCACTAAAGATCCTACGATTTCGGTTATAATCGCAGTTAGTATAGATTTAATTGCTTTTGTACCAACTCTACGTAAGACATGGAAGAATCCCGAAACAGAGACCCCTCTGCTTTACAGTATGAATGTATTTAGACATATCCTTATGCTCTTCTCTCTAAAAGCATACAATGTAGCTACAACTCTGCATTCAATTGCTATGATTACCTCAAACTCAATTATGACTTTCTTTATTCTTCGAAGAAAATAGCTTTGATATATATCTATCTAGACCTAGATTAGTCATTGTCTTTGATGACAACATTATACCGATTGATAGTACTAATAGTACTGGGTTTGAACTTACAGTTCCTGCTAGGAGATAGTTTAGATTCATAAAGAAACCAAAGAATGCAGCAATAGCTGTAAATGCTCCAAGTATTAGTGCTACTCCTACCGCTATCTCTCCCCAAGTAACTAGATGTGACCAGAATACTGGGAATGGTACTACAAACATATTTAGGAAATCTGCATACCACCATTGTACATCTGGATGCTCTCCTACTGTCTTTGTAAGTGCCTTTGTTAGGAATCCTGATATTGCCTTACCTGAGTCTGCTCCTACCCAAGCACTACTAAATGCTTTATCTATACCTGCGACCAACCATTCATATCCTACGTATATTCTTACTACAAACCAAAACCATGATAGCTTTTTGTTATTGAATATATTCATGTCTATATTATACACCTATTATGTAAATGGGTTATCTGAATTAAAGACTAAGTTAATTAGAGTCTTCTTCTCTTTATACAGATCAACAGGTCCTCTTCCATATTTTTCTTTGTATAACGTACCAGCAGTACAGAATCTTGCTTGATCCCAATCAAAACCCATCTTACTTGATACATCTTTCACATCATTCTCTGATTTACCTTCGATTTCTATTATAGGTCCAAGAAATGGCCAGTCATCTATGGTTATTTCTGTGTCATTTAAAATCCACAATTCCCTCTTAGATTCTTCATATGTTTGAGATACACAACCAACACTATTCAAAAACTCTACTGTATCAGCAAAATCATTTACCACAACCAAGACCTCCTTTTGATCAGCTATACTATCTCCACCCACTACTTTATATGTCATGGTTATCCGATCTCCTTCATCTCTTACCCTAACGAAGCCACCCTTCATCTCATGTCCAACTGGTAAGCCTAGAACTATTCTTTTTTACATAAACTCAGGTCTCTTCAATTCTGCACCAACAGTTTTTAATTTAATCCTAGCATCTTCTTTTGATATACCGACAAACGTAGCTTCATATTCTATTTTCATAGTCTATATTATAGCTTATGTATGACTGCTGGAGAATTAATGAGTTTGGATTATTCTGCATCATCTTGATATATGACCCATCACCTAAACACCAACAAGATCTGAGTCTGACATATAGCTCCACAGCTTCTTAATATCCCGATTAGTATTCCAGTATTTAATAATTGTATCTCTAATATCCTTGTGTTGTAGGTACCCTTTATCAGTTACTCCAACAGGTAGAATGTCTAAACACTCTATATTGATTAGGACAGTCAATGCCTCTTTTAGGTCATTATACTTCTGCTTTCCAAGTTTTTGTTCCTGATTCGCCCCTAGTCCATACCAGGTATAGAAATGCCATAGTTCATGCATTACTGTAACTACTGCCTGTTTAGACGTTAATGATACATAGAATGAATTATCGATAATACTGTATGGACATCTACTGTTTATTGTTAAATAGACATTAATATCCTGATTAAGTTGAACTCCAAATACTTCCTCAGCTATTTTTTGAAATTTTTGTGAGATAGTTTCCCACTCTGACTGAAATTGAGAAATTTTATTCTCTATATCAATTCCATTATCAACGATGTATTTATCTATAAAATTTGTAACATTATCTTCTGTTGGGTCGCTTCCATAAAGATCCAGGAGTTCTTGATATTGCTTGGTTGGATTGATAGAGTTATTTGAACTTTTCCCTTTATTAACCAAACACCATATATCCTTATTTCTATCGTAATTAAAGTGGATGTTCATAGATAGTTATTTATATAATAATACCCCATATTTATAATCTATGTTAGTATAGCCTTGTTGTCGAAAACTAAGTAGCGGCGAGCGAAGTGGATGTCTAAATTCCGTCCACGGAATATTGATGTCCTGATGTTAGTAGGCAACCAGGTCCATGGGTTCAACCCAGCGGACCTGCTTTTAATATTATTTAATATTCCTCTCGAACATCAAAATATCATATCCAGACATCACCCTATCCTCTCTCTTTATTCCAAGAGTTTCAAAGAATTTAAACATTTCTTCTTGGATTGATTCCGAATTCCCTTCTTCAGCCAATGTCTCCATTTCAATATAGCTTCCTAGATTTTCTACTTCATCTATACATATCTCATTTCCGTTGTAGTGAGTAACTACTCTCTTCTTGTTCACTCGTATTGCTTCGTTGTAGCCCATAAGTAGTAGTGCTTGTTCCATTTCATCTCTTGAACTAACTTCAACTTCGTATTCAAGCGCATCTAGATCATTTGCCATTCTTTTCTTAAGAGTAAATAGCACTTTAGAGTTATTCTTTACTCTGAGTCTAAGGAATACGTCATTTGTTCTAAAGAACTCTAAAGATCCTACATTTCGAGCGTATACTGTATCGTTTTGAGTTACCTCATTCTCAAATACACAACCTAGAGAAGTAAGTTTTTTCATTACTTCTTCTTTATTAATTAATTTTGCTTTTATTTCTATTTCTTTCATAAATTTATTTTAATTCCTATCTATATATTTTCTATTAGTTGATTCAACTCTCTATCATTCCTTATCACATATACCCTTCTACCATTCCTATACCTCTCAACCCTCTCCCTCATCTCGTGTACTGGATACTTAATTATATAAGTTATTAAATGTAATCCTACTTTTTCTTTAGCTCCCTCTGTCTTATCAAATGGTTGTATTTTACTAAACACTCTTTTTATAACCCTAAATATACTTTTCCATTTAGGATAGTCTAGAAATATGATTGTATCCGATCTCTCAAATCTGTGTTCTATAGAGCCCCTATAGTTACCGTCTATTATCCATTCTTCAGTGTCTGTAAATTGATCTGATACTTTCTTGAAATCTTCTCTTGAATATCTTTCAGTCCACTCTGCAGTCCAGAAGTGCTTGTCTAGATGTATTGCAGGAATATTAAGCTTTTTACTTAACTTGTTTGCAAGTGTTGATTTGCCTGATCCTGATATTCCTACGATAGATATGCGTGGCATGTTATTTAATTATTCTACTTAATATATAGCTCTTGGTTTCTTCGGGTGTCTGGTTAGAGTTATCTATAACTTCTCCGAATGTGGGGTTATGTATACCTATGCTATATAAGTATTGTATTCTTGATCTTTCCCAATCATCAAGCTCTCTAGTTCCGCGATTAGTTAGTGCTTTTTCTAAATTTGGTGAGAGTGTAAAAGTAAATATATCAGTATTGATATCTTTAAGTTCATTCATAATGTAGTTATAGTTTTTATCTGACAGTGGATATGGTACTAGTACATTTATTCCCCTACCACAAAATACCTTTATTACAGCAACTGCATTCTCTAGATTAATTGGCACAGCCTTATCTATCGGCATCCAATCTATCATATTGCGTAATGAATCGATCTCTAAAAGAGCCGTATTAGGAATATCCTTTGCCAAAAGTTTGGCTACTGTTGTTTTACCCGCATTAATTGATCCGTTTATAAAGACAATCATGTATATACATTATCACTGCATACAATCTTAATCCATGTCACTTATTAAGTAGCATAGACTAATCATTTAACATCCCTGTCTTCATCTCCAGTGCTCTTTTCGTTATATGATCACCAATCTCTCCCCAATTAAAATATTCCCTATTGAAATCCTTTGCGTCTATTAGCTTTATCTCCGTTATATCCCCCTCATCTGGATCTTTGACGAAATCTCCATATGGTTCTACTGTGCATACAAACCTGACTTGTGTAGAGATATTATTAGGTTCGTAAACATCTTGATATCCAACGAATCTCCATTTCAATACCTTCATGTTTGTCTCCTCTCTTACCTCTCTAATCATTGCATCTATGCAATTCTCTCCATCCTCTACACCTCCACCTGGTGGTGTCCAGATATCTTTATTTTTGGCGTATACAATTACAATTTTATCTCCATAAAAACACCAAGCATGAACAGCTGAAACCTTTCTATTCTCTAATTCATCTATACTATCGATATCTCTATATACGAGATCGTAGTTTTTACCTCTCCAAGAGATTGTAGATTTGATTTCCATAGTTAAATTTAGTGTCTATAATTTTCTACTAAAGCTCTATTTGAAGTCCTGACCTTTACCAACAGCAAGAGATTCTCCTTCCCCATAGAGTTCATACCTCCATCCTGGCTGCCATTTAAAATGAGAGGATGTGAGCTGTTCAAGAGACACGCCATTAATGAGATTATCGAGCCCATACTGAGTTGCTCGATGACCAATAATCATTACTCGTTTACCAACATAATTTTTGCGGAGGAAATTGAGAAAATCTTTCATACGAGCTGTTGTCTGTTCATAGCTCTCACCATTTGGAAATGTAGTATGAATTCTTTTTGGTTTCTCTAAGTCGACTTCTGAACTTGGATGCTGTGTAAGATCTCCATAATCACATTCTCGAAGTCGAGCATCTTTTATGATTGGCCATTTAGTTCCAAATCCAATTTCTGCACTTTTATATGCACGCTGTAAGTCCGAGCAAAAGATAGCGTCAAAATGATCATCTTTATAACGAATACCCATTTCTTTTGACTGCTGTTCGCCTAACGGTGACAAAGCTACGTCATTATGACCTGACGATAAATGTGCCTCGTTATCATATGTTGTTCCATGTGCCTCGAAGATTATTTCTATCATGTGTTTATTATATCCATATTTACTACCTCAGGTCCATCGATACTAAACTGCTGCCGGACTTGGAATCGAACCAAAATTTTCGCTTTCAGAGAGCGACGTACTACCTTTATACGATCCGGCAATGGGTAAACAATACTGTAAAAAGTGTATTTTTTCAAGTAAAACGTCCCGTGTGTATGTATTACACAGGACGGTCATCTGAACGCAAGATGTAGTGCCTTCTAATAGGGGAAGGAAACCATATCTCAAATCAAATTACGGTAGAGGATACCGGATATATACCTCCGTTCAAGGAGGGGTTCAGGAATTAAAGATAGTAACAAATAATACGTATATTGCAACAAAAATATATAGGTATATAATATGTATGTGTGAGTACTACAAAGCTTGACTTAGTTGTTGGTACTTCCAAAATAAAATGTCTACATAAGGTCCTGCCTCGGCAGGATTTTGTGTATATAAAAAGGGCCCCGCATAATGCAGAGCCCATGTTTGGAAACTATTTCCCAATAGCATCCCAATCGAAGAAAGCGATACCTTCGCGGTTAGAAACATCGCCTACCAGACCACCGATATCCCTACCAGGGTAAATCGAATGGACAATCACAACAACCTGTGGAGGAACATCATCAATCTTGACTTCACAAGACAACGTGACGAAAGACGTCTTCGGTGCCATGAAATCTGGCCCAACCTTCAGACCAGTAGCCCTACTATTCAAACTAAACCTTGTGAGATCCTCTGGCCTATACCGGACGAGATCGTCTGTGCTCGACCATCCAACAACCCTCTTGATGTCATACGAAATCGACCAAGAGTAGCTACCGTCGCAAATGGCGCGTTCAGCATCTTCAACCAGCATTGATGTGATCAACTTGTCTCCGAAAAGCTGGGTAGCATTACCCCACCTCGAGAAATTACCAGCAAGTGGCCTACCGATACCACGAAAGCAGGTATTACTCAGCCTCCTTTCGGTAATACTCCTGACAATGATCAAGACTTTCCTACCGTCAATAAATCTACCTGTCGAAAGATTCATACGTAAACAACTTTTCTTAATACACGTTCAAATTGAACGTGTGGCTACTATATGACCAATATATCATTATGTCAACCGTATGTATTTGTGCTAACCATTGACTTATTGATATAATAGACATATTGTTCCAAGCGTTGACGACCGGCTGTACTCACATCTTAATTTAGACATTATATTTGGAGCTAACACCCGTTCGTCAACATTTGGAGTAATTATGACAATACAAGAAAAGATATCTTTAAAAGAATTTACAACATTCAGGATTGGAGGTCCTGCTCGATATTTTTGTATTGTCCAAAATGAAGATGATTTAATACAAGCAATTGGATTTTCAAAGAAGAACAAGATTCCTTTTTTCATACTTGGTGGTGGTTCAAATATTTTAGTATCAGATGCTGGATACAATGGTTTGGTTATAAAAATGGAGATGAAGGGTAAAGCATATGTAGAAGATGGGAATGAAGTACGTGCTACTGCATTTTCTGGAGAGAATTGGGATGATTTTGTTGCAGAGACTGTAGGTATGGGATTACATGGTATCGAAAACCTATCCTGGATCCCTGGAACAGTTGGAGGTGCTCCAGTTCAAAATATTGGTGCATATGGTAGTGAGGCGAAGGATACGATAGAGTCTGTGCATGTACTTGATGTAGTTAAGGATGAGTATGTAGACCTAAAGAATGACGATTGTAAGTTTGCATACAGAAACAGTATCTTTAAGACAAATCCTGGTAGATATGTAGTACTTTCTGTTACCTTCCTACTTAAGAAGAAATCTGGATTAAATACTGATTACAAAGATCTAAAGGAATATTTTGATTTCAAAAAGATTACTGAACCTAATCTAAAGCAGGTTCGTGAAGCTGTAATTGAAATACGTAAGAGAAAGCTCCCTGATGTTAAAGAATATGGCACAGCCGGATCGTTCTTCAAGAATGTTATTGTATCTGCACTTAAGGCAAAGGAACTTACAGATATGTATCCTGAGATGATAGTTCATCCAGTCAATGACAAGAGAGTTAAGATCCCTACTGCATGGATACTAGACAATCTTTGTGGATTTAGAGGTGTAAAGAAAGGTAATGTTGGTACTTACAAAAACCAAGCATTGGTGCTAGTAAACTTCGGTGATGCGACAGCTGCGGAGATAATTGCACTAGCTCAAAAGATGGTAGATGGGGTCTATGAAAAGACAGGAATTGAAATTGAACCTGAGGTAGAATATGTGGTATAGTAGACCGACATATGGCATTTTCAATCAAAAACATATTCGGAGATCCTAACAAGAAATTACTAAAGAAATACGACCCTATAGTAGGCCTTGTAGCCTCATTTGAGCCTGCAATCTCTTCCCTATCAGACGAAGGCCTAAGAGCTAAGACAAGTGAGTTTAAGGAGAGACTTGGTAAGGGTGAGACACTGGAAGCTATACTTCCAGAAGCTTTTGCTGTTGTTCGCGAGGCTTCTAAGCGTGTACTTGGACAGAGACACTTTGATGTTCAGTTGATTGGAGGTGCGATACTTAATAGCGGAAGTATTGCTGAGATGCGAACGGGAGAAGGAAAAACTCTTGTAGCTACTCTACCTGCGTATCTAAATGCATTAACTGGTAAAGGTGTACATGTTATTACCGTAAACGACTACCTATCACGTCGTGATGCTGTATGGATGGGACAGATATATAACTTCCTAGGACTTACAACTGGAGTTATCAATCATGAGAGTTCATTTATCTATGATCCATCTCATACAGAGAAGGATAAAGAGAGAGATGAATTGGGATCTTTTAAGGTTGTTCATGAATACTTAAGGCCAGTTAGTCGTCATGATGCATACATGGCAGATATTACTTATGGTACTAACAATGAGTTCGGTTTTGATTACCTTAGAGACAATCTAGAGTACGATTCAAATTCACTACGTCAGAGAGAATGGAATTACGCTATCGTTGATGAGATTGACTCAATACTTATAGATGAAGCTCGTACCCCCCTCATAATCTCTTCCCCAACTACAGATTCAGAAAACCTATATCAGATCTTTGCTTCAATGGTTCGGGACTTCAACAAAGATGAAGACTATACTGTGGACGAAAAACAAAGAAGTATTTCTCTAACTAATAGCGGTATATCTAAGGCTGAGAAGAAATTGGGTGTAGAGAATATATATACAGAGAAAGGAATTAAATATGTCCATCATCTAGAGACTGCTGTAAAAGCTAAAGCTTTGTTTAATATCAATACTGAGTATGTTATCAAAGACAACAGTATAGTTATCGTTGATACATTTACAGGACGACTACAGCCAGGACGTAGATGGTCAGATGGTCTACATCAGGCAGTAGAGGCTAAAGAGGGTGTTTCTGTACAGAAAGAGAGTAGAACTTTTGCATCTATTACATTCCAAAACTATTTCAGACTATACAAGAAGCTATCAGGTATGACAGGTACTGCTAGTACTTCTTCTGAGGAGTTCTACAAAGTATATGGTCTTGAGACAGTTATTGTTCCAACAAACAAAGGTATACAAAGAATTGATCATAATGATTTAATATTCCAAACAGAAGTTGGTAAATTTAAAGCTATTGCTCGTAAAGTAAAGGAATTGAACAAACTTGGTCAGCCTGTACTAATTGGTACTGTGTCTATCGAGAAGAACGAAGTGCTATCAGAGTTCCTTAAGGCTGAAGGGGTACCACACGAAGTACTTAATGCTAAAAATCACGAGCGTGAGGGAGAGATTGTTGCTCAGGCTGGTAAAAAGGGTGCTGTTACGATAGCTACAAACATGGCTGGTCGTGGAGTTGATATTAAGCTTGGAGGTAATCCTGGCTCCCCTACCCTATACGAAGAAATTAAGTCTATCGGTGGACTATTCGTACTTGGAACAGAGAGACATGAGGCTCGTAGAATTGATAACCAGCTACGTGGTAGATCTGGACGTCAGGGTGATCCTGGAGCGACACAGTTCTTCGTATCTCTAGAGGATTCTCTAATGAGAATATTCGCTTCAGATACAATTAAGAACCTTATGGGTAAACTTGGTGTCGCAGAGGATGAAGCTATAGAGAACAGTATGATAACTCGCTCTCTTGAAGGTGCTCAGACTAAGATTGAAGGATTTAACTTTGATTCTAGAAAGCATGTTCTTGAATATGATGACATACTAAATCACCAGAGAAAGACTGTGTACGAGAGAAGAAGAAATATACTTGTTGGTACACTGGATGATGTTAATGAAAAAATTAATGAAGTAATACTTGATAATGAGGAGATTAAGAAGGTTGTGGATGAAAAGATTAACCTACTTGGTAGAGATAGATTCTTAACTGTTGTTCGTCAGCTTATGTTACAAGCTATAGATATGTTCTGGGTTGAGCATCTAGAAGTTATGGACTATACACGTTCAAGTGTAAATCTAAGAGC